>JBASAH010000366.1:0-8128 GCA_049650505.1 Xanthobacteraceae bacterium | reverse complement strand
AGTCTGGCGCGCCGCGCGCGGCGGCGAAAACTTCGATGCCGCGGCGCTGCAGGAGATTGTCCAGCGCCGCGCGCCGATCTACGACAAATCGCAGGACGGCCATTACAATCTGATCAGCGCGCTGCACAAATCGGTGCGCGGCTCCGATCCGGATGCGGCACTGTATTATCTCTGCCGCATGCTCGATGCTGGCGAAGATCCGCTTTATCTGGCGCGCCGCGTCGTGCGCATGGCGATCGAAGACATCGGGCTCGCCGATCCGCAGGCGCTCGTCATCGCCAACGCCGCCAAGGACGCTTACGATTTTCTCGGCAGCCCGGAAGGCGAACTCGCCATCGCCCAAGCGGTGATCTATATCGCCACCGCGCCGAAATCGAACGCCGCCTATGCCGCCTTCGGCGAGGCCATGCGCACCGCGAAGGAGGCCGGCTCGCTATTGCCGCCCAAGCACATCCTCAACGCGCCGACCGGGTTGATGCGAAACGAGGGCTATGGCGCGGGCTACGCATACGACCACGATGCGCCGGAGGCATTTTCCGGCCAGGACTACTTCCCGGAAGCGCTTGGCCGCCGCCAGTTCTACGATCCGCCGGAGCGCGGCTTCGAACGGGAGATCAGAAAGCGGCTCGAATACTGGGCGAAGCTGCGCCAAGAGCGGAGCGGGTCTTGAGAGGTAGCCGCGGACCGCGCCAGCCCGGTGGCGGCAAACAGAGTCCCGGGCCGCGGTATCGGTATCGGTCCAAAACACCCTCTCCCCTTGCGGGAGAGGGTGGCGAGCGCCGATGGCGCAAGCCGGGGGAGGGCTATGAGCGTTCCAAGGCTACCACTCACCCGGTCGCTCCTCGCTCTACTCGGAGCGACCGCCCTCTCCCGCAAGGGGAGAGGGCAACAGGCAGCGGCGTGCAGAATGTCACCGTCTCAGCCGACGAAGCCGGCATGCGCGTCGATCGCTTTTTCGAGGCGCGGTTTCCGGGATTGAGCTTCTCGCATATCCAGCGCGTCATCCGCAAAGGCGAGGTGCGGGTTAACGGCAAGCGCACCGAGCCGAAGAACCGTCTGGAAGCCGGACAGACGGTGCGCGTTCCGCCGCTGCGGCTCGATCCGCCGAAGCCGCGTACGGCCGGCAACGCGGCCGACCAGAAGACCGCCGACTTTCTCAAATCGATCACGCTCTACGAAGACGCCGACGTGTTGGTGCTGAATAAGCCGATGGGCCTTGCCGTGCAGGGCGGCTCCGGCACGACGACCCGGCATCTCGATGGCATGCTGGAGGTGATGCGTGACGCGCACGGCCAGCGTCCGCGGCTCGTGCATCGGCTCGACAAAGACACTGCCGGCTGTCTGCTTGTCGCCAAAACGCGGTTCGCCGCCGCCGCCTTGGCGAAATCGTTTCGCTCGCGCTCGGCGCGAAAGATCTACTGGGCGCTGGTCGCCGGCGTACCGAAGCCGCGGCAGGGCCGGATTTCGACTTTCCTTGCCAAGGAACAGCGCGAAGACGAATCGATGATGCGCATCGCCCGCCATGGCGAGGAAGGCGCAAGCCATGCCGTGACGTATTATGCTGTCGTGGAAACGGCCGGTCCGGCGCTCGCCTGGCTATCGCTCAAACCAGTGACCGGGCGCACCCATCAGTTGCGCGCGCATATGGCGCATATCGGCCATCCGATCGTCGGCGACGCCAAATATTTCACGCGTGAGAACTGGCAGCTCCCCGGCGGCATGCAGAACCGTTTGCATCTTTTGGCGCGCCGCATCGCGGTGCCGCATCCGCGCGGCGGCGCGATTGACGCCACAGCACCGCTGCCGCCGCACATGCAGCAGTCATGGAATCTGCTTGGCCTCGATGCCAGCCGTTACGATCCGATCGAGGATGCGCCGGAAGGTTAAGGCATGATCCCGAAAAGTGGATACCGGTTTTCGGAAAAGATCATGCCACACAAAACGCAAAGCGAAATGGCGATTCACCTAAAGCCATTTCGCATCGGTCAGGAACAATGGCGGCGTTCCGCGGTTCACAAGAAAACGGGCGCAGGGTTGGAACGAGGCACTATGGCATTTCGCTTTCGCCATATTTGGATCGCCGCGCTGCTTGCCGCGGTTTCGCCAATCGCGGCGTTGGCGCAGGGTTATCCCGGTTATCCGTATACGATCATGACCCTTGATCATCGCGCCGTCATCGATCATCGCGGGGCAGCGATGCGTCACGGCAATGGCGCGGTGCAGGCGACAGCAACGGCGCCGCAGCACCCGAGCCTCCTTGGCCGCGAAAAGTTTATCAGCAAGCTGCACCGGCGCGGGATCTACGCGGCGCGCGGCTCTTCCGGCTCAGTCCTGCCGACGCCGTTGCCGCGAACGCAGCTCATTCCGCCGGAGGGTGGCGGCGTGCTGACGACGCCGTCGCTGGCGCAGGAGCAAGGCCCGACCATCATTCCCGGCAGGATGAGAGCCATTCCCAATCTCGCGCACGGTCCCGAGACGTTTCAGGACCGCGCCTCGCGCTGTGCCTTCCAGTCCGGGCTTTACGGCGTGCCGGGGACGCTGCGCAACCAGTATATGGGCGCGTGCCTGCAGTGACGGCACTCTATCCGCTCGTCCCCGCGGAAGCGGGGACCCAGCAGAATGCTGCAAGTGGAATGTCGTTCTGGATTCCCGCTTACGCCGGAATGAGCGGAAGACGTTTAAGGCGGCGCTTTAATCTTACCGCAGGCTGGCGTTGATCTTATCCAGCGCCGTCGAACCGGGGCACAGCTCTTTCTCGCCGAGCGAATTGAGCGGCGCGTCGATAGTATTGAGATGGTTGTGCAGGTCGGCGGAGTCCTGCTCGACATAAAGCAACCCGGTCACGATCTGGCCTTGCGCGGCGTGATGGGCGATGAAATGCATCGCCGCCAGCCGGTCATGGACGTCATATTCGGCGTTGAGCTTGCGCAGCGCCAGCACCGTGCCGTCGTGCTGCTCGACCATCTCGACGGTGCCCGGGGCATAATCGACATGGATCGGCGCGCGGCCGGTCATGAAATCGAGGAAATTGACGGCCTCGTTGTGCTCGCGCACGTAATCGAAGCTCTTGGTCGAGCCGGCGTGATTGTTGAAGGCGACGCATGGCGAGATCACGTCGATGAAGGCGGCGCCGCGATGCTCGATCGCCGCTTTGACGATCGGCACGAGCTGTTTCTTGTCGCCGGAGAAGGATCGCGCCACGAAACTCGCGCCGAGCTGCAGCGCGATGCCGACCATATCGATGGCATTGTCGGTATTGGTGACGCCGCGCTTCGATTTCGAGCCGCGGTCGGCGGTGGCCGAGAATTGGCCCTTGGTCAGGCCGTAAACGCCATTGTTCTCAACAATGTAGACCATATTGACGCCGCGGCGCATGCAGTGCGCGAACTGCCCCAATCCGATCGAGGCGGAATCGCCATCGCCGGATACGCCGAGATAGATCAAATCGCGGTTGGCGAGATTGGCGCCGGTAAGCACCGAGGGCATGCGGCCATGCACTGAATTAAAGCCATGCGAATTGCCGAGGAAATAATCCGGCGTCTTCGACGAGCAGCCAATGCCGGAAATCTTCGCCACGCGGTGTGGTTCGATCGAGAGTTCAAAGCACGCCTCGATGATCGCCGCCGTGATCGCGTCGTGCCCGCAGCCGGCGCACAGTGTCGAGATTTTGCCCTCGTAATCGCGGTGCGTATAGCCGAGCTTGTTCTTTGGCAGTTCGGGATGATGGAATTTCGGCTTGACGACGTAGGTCATGACACGACTTTCCGCAGCGGCGTTATTTTCAAGGCATCGAGGTGGTCGCCGATGGCGCGCGCGATGAAGCGCGCGGTGATCGGGGTGCCGTCGTAATGCAGGATCGGCACGAGCCGCACCGGATCGATGCCGCATTCATTGACGATCAGCGAGCGCAGCTGCGCGTCGCGGTTCTGCTCGACCACAAAAATGAAATCGTGCTCGGCGATGAAGCTCGTGACGCTCGAATGGAACGGGAAGGCGCGCACGCGCAGCCGGTCGAGATATTGGCCTTGCGCTTCGAGCATCTCGATCGCCTCGTCCATGGCCGGCGAGGTCGAGCCGAAATAGATCACGCCATACTTGGTCGGCTTGTCGGCATTGGATTGCAGCGGCCGCGGCACCAGATCTTTGGCGGTGTCGAACTTGCGTAACAGCCGCTGCATGTTGTCGGCATAAGCCGGGCCTTCCTCGGTGTAGCGCGCGTAGCGGTCGCGCGACGTGCCGCGGGTGAAGAACGAGCCCTTGGTCGGATGGGTGCCGGGATAGGTGCGGTAGGGAATGCCGTCGCCGTCGACATCGAGATAACGGCCGAAGTCCTTGCCGGATTCGAGCCCGGCCGCGCTCATCACCTTGCCGCGGTCGTATTTACGGCTGTCGTCCCAAGCGAGCGGCCGGGCCAGCCGGTGATTCATTCCGATATCGAGATCGATCATGACAAAGACCGGCGTCTGCAACCGGTCGGCGAGATCGAAGGCGGTGGCGCCGAATTCGAAGGTTTCGGTCGGGTCTTCGGGGAACAGCAGCACGTGCTTGGTGTCGCCATGCGAAGCATAGGCGCAGGAGATGATGTCAGTCTGCTGGGTGCGGGTTGGCATGCCGGTGGACGGTCCGGCGCGCTGCACGTCGAACACCACCGCCGGAATCTCGGCGAAATAGGCAAGCCCGAGAAATTCCTGCATCAGCGAAATCCCCGGACCGGACGTCGCGGTGAAGGCGCGCGCGCCGTTCCACGAGGCGCCGATCACGATGCCGATCGAGGCGAGTTCGTCCTCGGCCTGGACGATGGCGTATTTGTTCTGCTTGCTGCCAGTATCGACGCGCAGCCGGCTGCAATGGCGGGTAAAGGCTTCGGCGAGCGATGAGGACGGCGTGATCGGATACCAGGCGCAGACCGTGGCGCCGCCATAGACCGCGCCGAGCGCGGCGGCGGAAGTGCCTTCGATGAAAATGCGGTCGCCGACCCCGTTGGCGTGCTGCAGCCGCAGCCCGATCGGGTGTTCCATATTCATCATCACCCAATCGCGGCCGAGATGCAGTGCGTGCTTGTTGGCGTCGAACAGCTTTTCCTTGCCTTTGTACTGTTCGGCGATGAGCTTCTCGATTTCGCCGACATCCATGTCGAGCAGCGCTGAGAGCGCGCCGACATAGATGATGTTCTTGAACAATTGGCGCTGCCGCGGATCGCTATATTCGCGATTGCAGATCGCGGTCAGCGGCACGCCGATGACGGTGATGTCGTCGCGGAATTTGGTCTTCGGCATCGGCTTCGTTGAATCGTAGAGCAGATAGCCGCCCGGCTCGATGCCGGCCACGTCCTTGTCCCAGGTCTGCGGGTTCATCGCGACCATAAGATCGGTGCCGCCGCGCGCGCCGAGATAGCCGGCTTGCGAAATGCGCACTTCGTACCAGGTCGGCAGGCCTTGGATGTTCGACGGAAAGATATTGCGCGGTGCGACCGGCACGCCCATGCGCAGCACGGCGCGGGCAAACAATTCGTTGGCGCTCGCCGAACCCGAGCCGTTGACGTTGGCAAACCGGACGACGAAATTGTTTACGCTTTGAATTGGCATGCTTGTTCTGCGTGAGTCATATCGATCAGGTATTTCTGCATGTCCCACGCGCCGGTGGGACAGCGCTCCGCGCACAGGCCGCAGTGCAGGCAGACGTCTTCGTCCTTCACCATGACGCGGCCAGTCTTGAGGCTGTTGCCGATATAAAGATCCTGGGTGAGGTTTTTCGCCGGCGCCTGCAGCCGGCCCCGCAGCTCGGCTTCCTCGCCGTTCGCGGTGAAGGTGATGCAATCCATCGGGCAAATGTCGACGCAAGCGTCGCATTCGATGCAGAGCTGCCCGGTGAACACGGTCTGCACGTCGCAATTGAGGCAGCGTTCGGCTTCTTTGAGCGCCAAATCCGGATCGTAGCCGAGTTCGACCTCGGCCTTGATGTCGCGCAGCGAGATCACCTTGTCGCGGTGCGGCACGCGGTAGCGCTTATCGAGCGTGATCTCGTTGTCGTAGCTCCACTCGTGGATACCCATCTTCTGGCTCGACACCGCGAGCTGCGGCGGCGGGCGCACATTGATGTCCTCGCCGCGGCACAGCCGGTCGATCGAGATCGCGGCCTCATGGCCGTGCGCGACCGCCCAGATGATATTCTTCGGGCCGAACGCGGCATCGCCGCCGAAGAAAACTTTGGGATGGGTCGAGGCCATGGTGCGCGTATCGACCTTGGGCATGTCCCATTGGTCGAATTCGATGCCGCAATCGCGCTCGATCCAGGGGAACGCGTTCTCTTGGCCGACGGCGACTAGGACATCGTCGCAGGGAAAATGCTGATCGGGCTCGCCGGTTGGAACGAGTTCGCGGCGCCCCTTGGCGTCGCGCACGGCTTTGACCTTCTCGAAGGTGACGCCGGTCAGCTTGCCGTTGTCGTGGGTGAATTCCTTCGGCACCAGATAATTGAAGATCGGAATGTCTTCATGCATGGCGTCCTCCTTTTCCCAGGGGGACGCTTTCATCTCTTCGAAGCCGGAGCGCACAATGACTTTCACGTCTTCGCCGCCGAGCCGGCGCGACGAGCGGCAGCAATCCATCGCGGTGTTGCCGCCGCCGAGCACGATCACGCGCTTGCCGATGCGATCGATGTGGCCGAACGACACGCTGGACAGCCAATCGATGCCGATATGGACGTTCTTGGCGGCTTCCTTGCGGCCGGGAATTTCCAGATCGCGGCCGCGCGGCGCGCCGCAGCCGACGAAGATCGCGTCATAATTCTCAGCCAACAAAGCTTTCAAACTGTCGATGCGCTTGCCGCCGACAAATTCGATGCCGAGATCGAGAATGTATTGGCATTCCTCGTCGATCACGGTTTCCGGCAGGCGGAATTTCGGAATCTGCGTGCGCATCATGCCGCCGGATTGCGGATCCTGGTCGAGGATGATGCAGTCGTAGCCCATCGGCGCGAGATCGCGCGCCACCGTCAGCGAGGCTGGGCCGCCGCCGATCAGCGCGATGCGCTTGCCATTTTTCTGCGCCGCCGGTTTCGGCAGCCGGTCGCGGATGTCGTCCTTGAAGTCGGCGGCGACGCGCTTGAGCCGGCAGATCGCGACCGGTTCTTTCTCGACCCGGCCGCGCCGGCAGGCCGGTTCGCAGGGCCGGTCGCAGGTGCGCCCGAGGATCCCCGGAAACACATTGGAGTGCCAGTTGACCATATAGGCGTCGCCGTACCGCCCGGCGGCGATCAAGCGGATATATTCAGGCACGGGGGTGTGGGCCGGACAGGCCCACTGACAGTCCACCACTTTGTGGAAATAGTCCGGGACCGAAATATCGGTGGGCTTCATCAATTCCTCTTGCACGCAGCTTTCCGCTCTTGCCGGGCGGTACGCATACCACTGCGTGGCTTCTTAATCCTTGGGCGGTCCGGTCGCCGAATCCGGCGCGGATACTAGTCGAGAGGGCTGCGGATTTCCATGGTTTGTACTTGGTATAACTAGGTTTTGTGGCCGCCGGTCCTTAAGGAAAGCGCGATTGTGGCGCGGAGTTGGTGAGGAGCCGGGCGCGGCCGCTGGCGGGCAGTTTTCGGCGGCCTAACTCGCTGATTAATAGCTGGAATTGTGTCGAATGCGGGAACTCTTCGAAGCTAACCAGACGGACGATCCGGTCGAGGCCGCGCGCCGCGCGGTGCGGCCGGTGCGCCGCCGCCGCGGCTATAAGACGGTATCAATTGCCGCAGGCGAAAGCGGTCACAGCGGGTATGGCGTGCGCCTCGATGGCAAGCCGATGCGCACGCCGGCGCGGCGGCTCCTTGCGGTACCGACGGCGGAGCTAGCCGGGGCGATGGCCGAAGAATGGGCGGCGCAGGGCGAACACATCGAGCCGGCCAAGATGCCACTGACGCGGCTTGGCAATACCATCATCGACGGGGTCGCCGCGGCGCGCGGGCAAGTCGCCGCCGAGATCCGCAAATATCTTGCCTCCGACCTCATATTCTACCGCGCCGAGACGCCGGCGCCGCTGCGCGCCCGCCAGGCGCAGCATTGGGATCCGATTGTGGCCTGGGCGCGCCAAGCGCTCGGTGCGGATTTTCAAATCGCCACTGGCGTCGTTCACAT
>JBASAH010000365.1:0-3236 GCA_049650505.1 Xanthobacteraceae bacterium | reverse complement strand
CGCCAAGCTGGCGCAGGCAGGCGATGCCCTGCGAGGCGAAGGCCTCGTTGATCTCGATCAGATCGAAATCGCCGATCTCGAGGCCGAGCCGCGCCAGCAATTTCTTGGTCGAAGGCACCGGACCGATGCCCATGATGCGCGGCGGCACCGCCGCCGATGCCATGCCGAGCACGCGGGCGCGGGGTTTCAGTCCATGCGCCTTGGCCGCCGCTTCGCTGGCAAGAATGATCGCCGCGGCGCCGTCATTGATTCCCGAGGCATTACCAGCAGTAATGGTGCCCGGATTGCGCACGATCGGTTTGAGCTTTTGCAGGTTCTCCAGCGTGGTGTCGGGGCGCGGATGCTCGTCTTTGTTCACCACGATCGGGCCGGCTTTGCCGCCTTTGCCCCCTTGCGCTTCGACCGCAACGATCTCCTCGGCGAAATAGCCGGCGGCCGCGGCCTTGCCGGCGCGCTGCTGCGAGCGCAGCGCGAAGGCGTCCTGATCGGCGCGCGTGACCTGGAATTCCTCGGCAACGTTTTCGCCGGTCTCCGCCATCGAATCCACGCCGTATTGCGCCTTAAGCACCGGGTTGATGAAGCGCCAGCCGAGCGTCGTGTCGTAAATTTCCGCCGACCGCGAAAACGCCTCGCTAGCCTTGCCCATCACGAACGGCGCGCGCGTCATCGACTCGACGCCGCCGGCAATGGCAAAATCCATTTCGCCGCAGCGGATCGCGCGCGCGGCATCGCCGACCGCGTTCAGACCCGAGGCGCAAAGGCGGTTGACGGTGATGCCGGGAATGGAATCCGGCAGGCCCGCGAGCAACAAGGCCATGCGCGCGACATTGCGATTGTCCTCGCCGGCTTGATTGGCGCAGCCGAAATAAACATCATCGAGGCGCGACCAATCGGCCTTGGCGTTGCGCGCAACCAGCGCCCTGATCGGCACGGCCGCGAGATCGTCGGTGCGGACCTTGGCGAGCGCGCCGCCATAGCGGCCGATGGGCGTGCGCGCCGCATCGCAGATGAAAACATCCCGCATCGCTCGCTCCATTTTCGAGGCTTTTGTCTATTTACGGGCCGCGGCGGACAGGGTCAAATACGTTCCGAAAGCGGCACGCAACGCAGCTGCCTCGCGCTAATTGCGAAGGCTTGAGCCGCCACCGCACGCCAAATTGGGAGGATCGCATGCTCAAGCTCGCCACGCTCGCGGCTGCGCTGTTCGCCATGACATGGTCGCCGGCCCAAGCGGAGATGAATGGGGCGACACGCATCGGCGTTCTCAACGACATGTCGAGCGTCTATTCCGACTTCCAGGGCCCCGGCTCGGTCGTTGCGGCGCAAATGGCGGCGGAGGAGTTCGCCAAACAGTCAAAGCGCAAGGTGGAAATCCTCTCGGCCGATCATCAGAACAAGCCCGACATCGGCGCGGAAATCGCGCGGCGCTGGTTCGATGTCGAAGGCGTCGACATGATCATCGACGTGCCGAATTCCGCCGTTGCGCTCGCGGTTGCCGATATTGCGCGCGACAAGAACAAGGTCTTCATCGGCTCGGGCGCCGGCACTGCTTTGCTGACTGGCGCGAAATGCTCGCCCAATACCGTACACTGGACTTACGATACCTGGGCGATGGGGCACGGCGTCGCGCGTGGCCTCCTGCAGCAGGGCGGCAAGACGTGGTTCTTCGTCACCGCGGATTACGCCTTTGGCGAAGATTTGCAAAAGCAGGCGAGCGAGGAAGTTCTCGCCGAAGGCGGTCAGGTGCTCGGCAGCGTCCGTCATCCGCTCGGCACCAGCGACTTCTCCTCGTTTCTTTTGCAAGCGCAAGCGTCACGGGCCCAGGTGGTCGGTCTTGCCAATGCCGGCGGCGACACCGTCAATACCATCAAGCAGGCGGGCGAGTTCAATCTCGGCGCACAACAGAAAATCGTAGCGCTGATCTTCGACCTGCAAAGCGTTCCGGCGCTGGGGCTCCAAACAGCGCAGGGCATTACCGCGCTCAACGCGTTCTATTGGGACCTCAACGATCAAACCCGCGCCTGGTCCATGCGCTATCAAGAGCGACATCCGAAAAAGGACATGCCCAACCACATGCAGGCGGGCGTTTACTCCGCGACGCTTGATTACCTTCGCGCGGTCGACAAGGCTGGCGCGCCGTCGGATGGACGCGCGGTCGTCGCCGAGATGAAGCAAAGCCCGATCGACGACCCGTTGTTCGGCCATGTCGTGATCCGGCCGGACGGCCGCGCCGTGCATTCGATGTATCTGTTGCAGGTCAAGACGCCGAGCGAATCCAAAGAAAAATGGGACGTCTTCAAGGTGACGACGACCATTCCGGCCGAACAGGCGTTCCGTCCGCTAAACCAAGGCGGCTGCCCGCTGGTGCCGAAACAGTAGCGTTCGCCGAACGGCCGGCATCTTGACCGCAGCGACAATGGCCGGTTTGTTGCTGACGAATGCCGCAGCTTAACCCCGCCCTAATGGCCCGCTCGTTGAGGCGACAATGTCCTGGTCCGAGCTTCCTTCCTCGCTGAAAGCCGAGCGGCATGGCGCGATCGCGCTGCTGCGGCTCAACCGCGCGCAAAAGCGCAACGCGCTCAACAATCCAATGGTGGCGGGCATCGAGACCTTCTTCTCGACGCTGCCGGATGATATCCGCGCGGTCGTGATCTGCGGCGAAGGCGACAATTTCAGCGCCGGGCTCGACCTGACCGAACTAGTCGATCGCAAGACGTTCGATGGGGTCGCGCATTCGCGATCTTGGCACCGCGCCTTCGATCGCATTGAGTTCGGCAGCGTGCCGGTAGTCGCCGTCCTGCACGGCGCCGTGGTCGGTGGCGGACTGGAACTGGCGGCGGCGGCGCATGTGCGCGTCGCCGAGCGCAACGCCTTCTACGCGCTGCCCGAAGGGAGCCGCGGCATTTATATCGGCGGCGGCGGATCGGTGCGGCTGCCGCCGTTGATCGGCGCCGCGCGCGTGATGGACATGATGCTGACCGCGCGCACGCTGTCCGCCGAAGAGGGCCAGACCATCGGGCTGTCGCAGTACCTCGTCGACGAAGGTCAGGGTTTCGCCAAAGGAATGGAGCTCGCGTACCGCATCGCCGACAATGCGCCGTTCACCAATTTCGCGGTGATGCATCTCCTCCCGCGCATAGCGCGCAGCGATCCGGCCGCCGGCTATATCACCGAAGCGCTGGCGGCGGCGATCGCGCAAGGCGACGACGAAGCCAAGGCGCGGCTCAAAGCGTTTC
>JBASAH010000364.1:0-16398 GCA_049650505.1 Xanthobacteraceae bacterium | reverse complement strand
TTCGCATCGGTCGCAAATCTCTGAACATTTACTAAGTGGGAAGCAAGGGACCAGTCTGTTGTTTTGCAGACAGGGCATATTACCGGGTCTTTCCAATGCTGGCCCCACCAGCGTTGAATCGAGTCGTTGTCTTCTTTGCTTAATAGGCCATGCTCGTCTGGCATTTTTATCCCCATTACGGCCAGTGAGCCTACGGCCAGCGAGCATAGCACACTCACAGACAAAACGCGGTTCAAAAAAGTTTATGGCCCACTGCCCCTGCCCGTAGGATAGCCGACCGAGAATCGCCGGTCCGACCTTGTCGACGCAGGCTCGGCGCTAATGAAGCAGATCGAGGCTGGCGCTCCGGTCGATCGCCACGCATGCCCCGCAGGTTGCAATCGCGCTGGCGTCAGTCCCGACTACCAACTACCATTACCGGTGGATCATTTAACGAAAGCTAATCGCGGAGAGGACCGTTATTGGGACAGCTCGTCATCGTCTCGAATAGAGTCGCCATTCCCGAGAAAAATGCCAGGGCGCGCGCCGGCGGGCTTGAAGTTGCTGTTAAGGCCGCACTCGAAGGCAAAACTTGCATTTGGTTCGGCTGGAGCGGCAAGGTCGTTGCCCAAAGCAAGGTCGCCACACAGACGGTGGTGCATGGCAATATTACTTACATCACGCTCGATCTCGCCAAAGAAGACCATCAGGAATACTACAATGGCTTCACCAATCGTGTGCTATGGCCGATCCTGCACTACCGCGTCGATCTCGCGGAGTTCTCGCGCCGCGATCTCAGTGGCTATCTGCGGGTCAATGATCACTTCGCGCGCGGGTTGCACGAGGTGCTCGCGCCGGATGACTTCATCTGGGTGCATGATTATCACCTAATCCCGCTCGCCAAGGCCCTGCGCGAGCGCGGGCACAACAATCGCATCGGTTTTTTTCTTCACATTCCATTCCCACCGCCGGAAATCCTGACTGCATTGCCAAACCACGAGCGCCTCATTCCATCGCTGTGCGCATACGATCTCGTCGGTTTCCAGACCGGCGATGACGCGTTTAATTTCAGCCGTTATCTAACGCGCGAATGCGGCCTACCCAGCCGCGATTTCAATTTCGTCGTTGGCGATCGGACGACGCGGATCGGCGTGTTCCCAGTCGGTATCGAGACCGCGGCTTTCGCTGAGCTCGCCCAGCGTTCAGTGCGATTGCCGTTCGTTAAGCGCGTGATCACGAGCCTCGCGGGCCGTGCGCTCATCATCGGGGTCGATCGCTTGGACTATTCGAAAGGGATTGGCCATCGGCTGTCAGCATTTGAGCTATTCCTGCAACGGCAGCCGCAATGGCTGGGCAAGGTGACCTATTTACAGATCGCGACCAAGAGCCGGACCGAGATTCCGGAATACGCCGATATTGAGCGGGAAATTGGCTCGGCTGCTGGACGCATCAACGGCGCCTTTGGTGAGGCGGACTGGACGCCGATCCGTTACATCAACCATCCCTACAGTCATTCGACTCTGGCCGGGCTTTATCGTGCCGCCCGGGTTGGACTGGTGACCCCGTTGCGTGACGGGATGAATCTCGTCGCCAAGGAATATGTCGCCTCGCAGAATCCGGATGACCCGGGCGTGCTGATCCTGTCGCGGTTTGCAGGCGCGTCTCATGAGTGCAAAGCCGCACTGCTGGTCAATCCTTACGATCCCGATAGCGTCGCGGCAGCCATCGCTCAGGCGCTATCGATGCCATTGGCCGAGCGACGGGAACGGCACAACTCGCTGTTCCGAGTGCTCTCACACAACGATATCCAACAGTGGGCGGAGCGCTATCTCGCTGCCCTTGAACGCAAACCGAAGGCTATAAGCCAGCTCGAGCAAATGAACTCGGTGGGATCGTGATGTATCATCGTCCATTCCTACGCCTGAATGGGTGACTTGGTTCGCATGACTTGGTCGATCATCGCGCGCGATCGGGATACCGGGCAATTCGGAATTGCCGTTGCGACTTTTTTCTTCGCTGCTGGCGCACTCGTTCCCCATGTCAAATCGCGCGTCGGCGCGATAGCGACCCAAGCCTTGGTCAATCCTTTTTACGGCACCGACGGTTTACGTCTGCTCGAGCAAGGCGCAACCGCGCCGGACGTCGTGCGCAAGATAATCGCCGCCGATCTTGGGCGCGACCATCGTCAAGTCCACATCATCGATTCGCAAGGCCGCACCGCTGCCCATACGGGAAAAAGCTGCTTAGGTTGGTGCGGGCACATTGAGAATGACAATTTTTCGGTTGCCGGCAACATGCTCACAGCAGCGCGCGTCATTGAGGACACAGCGTCCGCCTATATAAGAAATGCATCGCTGCGTTTTCCGCGCCGCTTAATCGCCGCGATACGCGCCGGCGAGGCGGCTGGCGGCGACAAGCGCGGCAAACAATCGGCCGCGCTGATCATTTGTGGCGAGGAGGAGTGGTCGGATCTCAACCTGCGGGTCGACGATCACGCCGATCCGCTTGCCGAGCTTGAGCGCCTTGAAAACGTCAGCCGCGAGCGTTTCGTGCATTTCATGCGCATGCTGCCCAACCGAAGCGATCGCGTCGGCGTGACCGATCGCCAGCTTATCGAAAGTAAAATCGCGAGAGCTCGCGCTGCGGAAGGCTCATCGTGATCAGCGGCAACTCGCTTCTTCAAATCGAGAATCTCAAAGTCATTTTTCGTGGCGACCGGGGGAGAACGACCCACGCAGTCGATTGCGTCGATCTGACCGTCGGGCGCGGACAGACTTTGGGGCTAGTCGGCGAATCCGGCTGCGGCAAGACCGTCACTGCGCTCTCCATAATGGGGTTGCTGCCAAAGGGCGCGGCCGAAGTGTCGGGCCGAATTGATTTTGGCGGCGTCGATTTATTGTCGTTGTCGGATCGCCAGATGCGCGACCTGCGCGGCGACCGGCTGGCGATGATTTTCCAGGAACCGATGACCTCGCTCAACCCGGTTTACTCGATCGGCGAACAGATTGCGGAGAGCCTGATCCGCCACCGCGGACTGTCGCGACATGACGCCCGCGCCCGCACCATCGAACTCTTACGAATGGTGAGAATTCCATCGCCGCAGGAGCGCGTCGACGAGTATCCACATCGGCTTTCCGGCGGTATGCGGCAGCGGGCGATGATTGCGCTCGCGCTTGCCTGCGATCCGACGCTGTTGATCGCGGATGAGCCAACGACGGCGCTCGACGTAACTATTCAGGCGCAGATCCTCGATCTCATACGCGATCTGAAGGCTTCCACCGGCGTCACAATAATTCTCATTTCGCACGACCTTGGCGTGGTCGCCGAGCTTTGCGATAAGGTCGCCGTCATGTATGCGGGCGAGATCGTCGAGTGCGCTCCCGTCGACGTGTTGTTCGCGGCTCCGCAGCATCCTTATACGATAGGGTTGCTCGGCTCCATTCCGCGGCTCGATCAGAGGGACAACGAGCTCACCACTATCGACGGTACCGTGCCGAACCTGACCGCGCTCCCGCCGGGCTGCCGGTTTGCTCCGCGTTGCCCATTCGTGCGCGAATTCTGCACGCACGCTTTGCCGAAAATGTCGCCGGTCGGCGCCGATCATGTATCGCGTTGCATGCGCGCGCCGCTCGAGCAGATCCTGTCATGAGTTCGCCATTGCTTGAGGTCGAGAACCTTGGCCGGCAATTCGTTGCTCGCCGTTCGGCCTTTGGCCGTCCAACGGCCACCGTGACTGCGGTGGATGCGGTGAGCTTTTCGTTGGACGCCGGCACAACGCTCGCGCTCGTCGGCGAGTCCGGATGCGGTAAGACGACGCTCGGCCGGCTATTGCTGCGACTGATCGATCCGACGGCAGGGCGGATTTGTTTCGATGGCCGGGATGTCACGACACTCAAGCAGAGCGAACTTACGTCCCTTCGGCGGAACGCCCAGCTCGTATTCCAGGATCCCTATGCTTCGCTCAATCCGCGCCTGACCATAGGCCAGATTCTCGCCGAGCCCTTAGGCTTGCACGAAGTGGTGGCGCGGTCGCATCGCGCCGAGCGCGTGCGCGAGCTTTTGCGGCTGGTCGGGCTTGAGCCGCGCGCGGCGCTGCGCTATCCGCACGAATTCTCGGGCGGTCAGCGCCAGCGTATTGCGATTGCGCGCGCGCTTGCGGTCAGGCCGAAACTCATCGTTTGCGATGAGCCGATGTCCGCGCTCGATGTTTCGATCCGCGCGCAGGTGCTCAATCTGTTGCGCGACTTGCAGCGGCGATTTGGCCTTGCTTACCTTTTCATTTCGCACGACCTCGCCGTGGTGCGGCACGTTGCCGATCGCGTCGCGGTGATGCATCTCGGTCGAATTGTCGAGATCGGAAAAAGCGAAGCGGTATTCGGAAATCCACGGCATCCCTATACCCGGGCGCTGCTTTCCGCCATTCCGGTGCCCGCCCCGGGCGCCAAGGGCGAGCGGATCGTCCTGCGCGGCGAGATGCCGAGCGCGCTGCATCCGCCCGAGGGTTGCGCCTTCCATACGCGGTGTCCCGTGGCGGTTGCGCGCTGTCAAATTGAGCGGCCGGAGCTCGCAGGAACAATCCACGCCACCGCATGTCACCGCGCCGACGAACTGCCGCCGGCTGACATCCTTCCCCGCCACGAGGGTGGGTCGCAGATTTTAGAGCAGCTTGTGAATGCTTTTCGCCGCCGGCCGGATGGGCAGGACGGGGCAGGTGTTGATACACTCGAAAAGACCGCCGAAAAAACCGCCGAGAACCCGCAATAGCGAGGGGGAAAACGATGAAGACGCTCCGAGTGGCGGCTGCTGCCGCGCTTCTAATTGCGTCCACGGGGATTGCGTCCGCGCAGACCACACTGCGCATCGGACTTGCCGAGGACCCCGACATTCTCGATCCAACGCTGGCGCGGACCTATGTCGGCCGCATCGTCTTTGCTTCGTTTTGCGACAAGCTGTTCGACATCGACGAAAAGCTCAACGTCGTGCCTCAGCTTGCGCTCGGCTACGAAATCGCGCCCGACGGGCTGGCGATGACGATCAACCTGCGCCCGAATGTCAAATTTCACGACGGCGAGAAATTCGATGCCGAAGCGGCAAAATACTCGCTGGATCGGCACATGACTATGGTCGGCTCGTTTCGTAAGCCGGAACTCGCCGCGGTCGACCACGTCGACGTCATCAATCCGCTCGCCATCAAAATCGTTCTCAAAGCACCGTTTGCTCCGCTGCTCGCGCAGCTCACCGACCGCGCCGGCATGATGGTGTCGCCGAAAGCCGCAACGGCGGCGGGCGACAAGTTCGGACTGCATCCGGTCTGCGCCGGACCGTACAAGTTTGTCGAACGCGTGCCGCAGGATCGGATCGTTGGCGAGAAATTCGCCGACTACTGGAACAAAGACAACGTCCACATCGATCGCGTTGTTTATTTGCCGATCACCGAGGACACAGTGCGTCTCGCCAATCTCAAGAGCGGCGGGCTCGATCTCATCGAACGGGTGCTTGCCACAGATATCAAGGATATCCGTTCGGATCCGAAGCTTAAGCTCGTGACCGCGCTTGGGATCGGCTATTGGGGCCTCGACGTCAATGTTGGCAGTGGCGAGCGGGCGAAAAATCCGCTCGGCAGTTCTGCCAAAGTACGCCAGGCGCTCGACGCTGCCATCGATCGCGAAGCGCTCAATCAAGTTGTCTTTAACGGCGAATTTGTTCCCGGCAACCAGTGGGTCAGTCCGGAAAATTCCTATTACCAGAAGGCCTTCCCGGTCCCCAAACGCGACCTCGCCAAAGCCAAGGCGCTGCTCAAAGAGGCCGGCGTTGCCGCGCCTTTTGACGTCGATTTCATGGTGCCAAAAGGGGCCGAGCCGCAAGCGGTCGCCGAGGTTATTCAGGCGATGGCGGCCGAAGTCGGCATCAACTTAAAGATCCGCGTCACCGAATTCGCCACATCGCTCAAGCAAGCCGAAGCCGGCGAGTATGAGGCTTTTCTATTGGCCTGGAGCGGCCGCAGCGATCCTGACGGCAATCTTTACAGTTTCCACAAATGCAAAGCGCCGCTGAATTATTCCGGCACTTGCAATCCGGAAATCGATAAGCTCCTCGATGAATCGCGCATTCCTTCCGACATGGGTCAGCGCAAGGCCATCTATGAGAAATTGACCAAGCTCATCCTCGACAATGAAGGGATCCTATATCTCTATCATCCGCGCGTGCTGATCGCCCACACGACCCGGCTGGAAGGTTATCGGCAATTGTCTGACGGTCTCGTGCGGGTCGTCGGTTTGAAGTTCAAATAAGCGGCGCATGATCTTATCCGACCTTCCTTCGCCCGCTGAAGCGTGCTTCGCGAAGGCGGGAAACCGGTTCCCACTTTTCGGGATCATGCGCTAAGGCGCGCGCTATGCTGACATTCATCGGCAGACGGCTGTTGCAGCTCATCCCGACTTTGTTCTTCGTGTCGGTGATGATTTTTTCACTGCAACATCTTCTGCCGGGCGACCCAGCGTTGGTCATGGCAGGGGAAGAGCACGATCCCGCGACGATCGAGCAGATCAGGCGGCAATATCACCTCGATCGACCGATCCCGGTTCAATACGTCTATTGGGTTAGGGGCGTGCTGTCTGGCGATCTCGGCGAATCGATACGGATCAAAGCGCCGGTTCTTTCACTGATCCTGCAAAAACTGCCGGTCACCATCACGCTCGCCGCATTGGCCATCATCATCGCCGTGATCATCGGCGTCGGTGCGGGCATCATCTCCGCAGTCAAGAAAGACAGCATCTGGGATTATGCGGCAAACGGCTTCGCGCTGTGGGGTATTTCGACGCCTAATTTCTGGCTCGGCATTATGCTGATTTTTCTGTTCTCGGTGAAACTGGGCTGGCTGCCGGCCTCGGGCTATGTGCCGCTGTGGGAAGACTGGCGGACAAGTCTCGCCTCGATGATCATGCCGGCTTTTGTGCTCGGCAACGCGATTGCCGCGGTTCTGATGCGTCACACCCGCAGCGCCATGCTGCACGTTCTGGAGAGCGACTATATCCGCACCGCTCGCGCCAAAGGACTGCTCGAACGAAGTGTCATTCTCAAACATGCGCTGCGTAATGCATTGACGCCGGTCATTACGTTGGGAGCGCTCGAATTCGGCACTTTGCTTTCGGGCGCCGTTCTCACCGAACAGATTTTCACGATTCCTGGATTTGGCAAGCTGATCGTCGACGCCGTGTTCAATCGCGATTACGCGGTGGTCCAAGGCGTCGTGCTGGTGACGGCAACCACCTATATGGCCCTCAATCTTTTGGCGGATATGGCCTACATCCTGGTCAATCCGCGATTGCGTAGTTGAGCGATGGCGGAAGCGGCGCTCACAACGATTGGCGGGGCAACGCAAGATGAAGGCGTCGAGACCCCTGCCTCGCGCGCAATACGCCGGCTGTTGCGCCGCAAGGGAGCGATGCTGGGTCTCGCCATCATCGCGATTTTTGTCGCCATCGCTCTGCTTGCACCCTTGATCTCGCCTTATGATCCAGAGCAGCAGACCTGGAGCGCCGTGCGCAAGGCGCCATCTGGGCTGCACTGGTTTGGCACCGACGATGTCGGCCGCGATGTGCTCGCACGCGTGATGTACGGAGCACGCGCCTCGCTATTGGCCGGAGTTATCTCGGTCGCTATCGCGATCCTCGTCGGCCTGCCGATCGGGCTGATCTCCGGCTATGTGGGCGGCTTCATCGACGCACTGTTCAGCCGCATCACCGATGCGATGTTGGCCTGTCCGTTTCTCATTCTTGCCATCGCGCTCGCCGCCTTTCTGGGGCCAAGCCTCGGCAATGCCATGATCGCAATCGGCATTACGACGACACCGATCTTCGTGCGGCTGACCCGTGCTCAGGTGATGGCAGTAAAGGTTGAGGACTATGTCGAGGCTGCGCGCTGCGTCGGCAATCCGCATTGGCGCATTGTGCTCATTCACATCCTGCCGAACATCCTGCCCGCGTTATTGGTGCAGGCGACGCTTTCCATCGCCGCCGCGATCATAGCCGAGGCGACGCTGTCCTTTCTCGGCCTTGGTCAGCAACCGCCCGCGCCCTCTTGGGGTAGCATGCTCAATTCTGCGCAACGCTTTCTGGTCAATGCGCCGTGGATGGCAGTCTGGCCAGGACTGGCAATTTTTCTCACCGTTCTTTCCTTCAACTTGCTCGGCGATGGCCTGCGCGACGCACTCGATCCGCGCTCGCGGTGAGCGATTATCGACTGGCTCCGGAATAATGACCTAGACGGGCCGAATTTTGTGCAGGAAGCTAGCCCGAACAGCGCGGAAATTGGAGGTAAGCGATGCCCAATTACGACGCGATTATTATTGGTACTGGGCAGTCCGGGCCGGCCTTGGCGCGGCGACTGGTCGCCGCCGGCTCGAAGGTCGCGATCCTCGAACGCAAGCTGTTCGGCGGCACATGCGTGAATACCGGCTGCACGCCCACTAAGACGCTCATAGCGAGCGCATACGCCGCACATATTGCGCGCCGCGCCGCCGATTATGGCGTGACGATTGCGGGAGCGGTCAAGGTCGACATGAAGGCCGTTAAGGCGCGCAAGGACGCCGTTGTCGCTCCCTCGCATAACGGGGTCGAGCGGTCGCTCAAGACGCTGGCAGGATGCACCGTTTACGAGGGCCATGGCCGCTTTGTCGCCGAAAAGAAAGTCGCAGTGAACGGTTCGGAGCTCACGGCCGATCGCGTTTTCATCAATGTCGGCGCGCGCGCGGCAATTCCCCCGATCCCCGGTCTCGACCGGGTTCCCTATCTTACAAACAGCTCGATGATGGACATCGATTTTCTGCCGCCGCATCTCGTCATCCTGGGCGGCAGTTACATTGGTCTTGAATTCGGACAGGCCTATCGCCGCTTCGGCAGCGAAGTTACCGTGATCGAACTCGGGCCGCGCCTGATCGCGCGCGAGGACGCAGACGTCTCGCAAGCCGTCGCCGATTTCCTCAAGGACGAAGGCATCGACGTGCGCGTCTACAGCAAGGTGATCGGCGTCGAGAAGCAGGGAAACTCGATCGGGGTGAACGTCGAATCGGCGGGGAAGACTTCGCAGGTCGTTGGCACACATGTGCTGGTTGCGGTCGGCCGGCGGCCGAACACGGACGATCTTGGCCTCGACAAGGCCGGCATCGCCACCGATAAGCACGGTTATATCCAGGTGGACGACCAGTTGCGCACTAACGTCTCCGGTATCTGGGCGATGGGCGACTGCAATGGCCGGGGCGCGTTCACACATACGTCGTGGAACGATTTCGAGATCGTGGCGGCTAACCTTCTCGACAACGATCAGAGGCGCGTGAGCGACCGCATTACCGCCTACGCCCTCTACACCGACCCGCCGCTCGGCCGCGCCGGCATGACGGAAACTGAAGTTCGCAAGACCGGCAAGGCCGCACTGATCTCGACCCAGGCTATGGAAGACGTCAGTCGCGCCTATGAGAAAGGCGAGACCAAGGGCTTCATGAAAATCCTCGTGGATCGAGATAGCGAACAAATACTGGGCGCCTCCTTCCTGGGCCTCTCGGGTGACGAGGCCATCCACTGCGTGCTCGACGTTATGTATGCCAAGGCGCCCTACACCGTGATACAACGCGCGATGCACATTCATCCCACCGTGTCGGAGTTTATTCCGACCATGTTGGGTGACCTCAAACCGTTGCAATGATCGAGTGAAAGGATGCTCGGGGCACCGCCGCCGCATTCCAAGCATGGCCCATCGCCGGCTACGATATTCCAAGAGCTACTGCATGCCAAAAGCTACTGCCGCTGCGGCCGCGAGCAGACCGAAGGCGAACGTCCCCAAGCCGAGCACAACAATCGCGCGCAACGGTAACGCCCGCCCCAACATTGCGAGCGACGGCAGGCTCACCGTCGGCAAGGTAATGAGCAATGCGGCGGCCCCTGCCCCGCCAAGACCGAATTGCTGCAAGACCTGGATGATTGGCACTTCGCCTGCGGTGGGAATGACGAAGAGTGTTCCGGCCGCAGCAAGCAGTGGCGTGAGCCACAGCGCGTGACCGATGTCCGGCGTCATCGCCGGAAAGAACCACGCCCGAACCATGCCAAGAGCAAATACCAGCACGGCGTATTCCGGGATCAGGCGGACCGCGAGGCGGGTGAAAGCGCTGCCCCAGGCTAGAAGGAAATGTCGATTTGCGTCGGCGGTTCGGCTCAGCGCATGCGTTGGACGCCAATTCGGCGAAACAAAGCGCGCGGCGAGATCGGCGACGACAAACACCAGCGCCACGCCGATCACCAGTCGCAGCGCCGCCCACTGCCAGCCGAGCACAAATCCGATGAATACCAAGGCGGCTGGATTGAGGACCGGATTGGCGAGCCAATAGACCAGAGCGGAGGCAGTCCCGGCGCCGCTCTCAAGCATGCCGACCGCAATCGGCGCGCTGCAACACGTACACATCATCGAGGGGACGGCAAAGGCGCTCGCGCGTAGCGAACCCATCCACCCGGTAAAAAGCCGGGCGAACGCCATGCGCGGTAACAATGCCTCGATGCCGGAACCGATAACGAGTCCGAGCACCAACGCCTGCCAGATTGCCTTGAGATAGGCGAGCGAATAGGCAAGACCCGCCTGCCAACTAACGTCGGGTGGCACCGGCAGGCTGCCGCTTACGATCGACGCGCCAAGCGTGTGGTCCCGTGCGGCGACGAATGCCTTTGCGTAATATGGCGACCACTTCACATAGAATAGCCCTCCGATCGCCAACGCGAAGAAGAGCGCTATCGCCATCCACATCGAGAGCCGGGGCACCGGCGCGCGGGCGGCGGTGGGTGTTATCATCGCGTTTGCACTTCCTGGGATGACTGCCTGGGGATGACTGCCCAGGATGTCCGATCCAGGCAAATCAACCGCTTCCCGAAAAGTTCCGGCGGACGTCGATAATTCTCGTCTGGTTCCAAGATTATCGACGAAACCCTCACCGCCGCTCTGAAAAATAGTATGGTCGCCTATTCGATAGACGTGGGCCGCAGCGTTGATGATTGCATGACACCGCGGCATGACCGCTTGCGGTAAGCGCCGCAGCGGTTATGAATCGCAACTTAGCGACGTTTAGGAGCAGTCAATTATGGATGCCATTCAGCCAATTCGTTTGAGCCAGCTGTCCCACGGCGGCGGTTGCGGCTGCAAACTAGCGCCCTCCGTGCTGCAGCAATTGTTATTGGGGCATCCGACCGTGTCTCCCTATAAGCGTTTGCTGGTTGGCGTCGAGACTGGCGATGATGCCGCAGTCTGGGAGCTCGATGACGGCACCTGCATCATCGCCACGACCGATTTCTTCATGCCGATGGTGGACGATCCGCACGATTTCGGCCGCATCGCCGCGGCCAATGCAATTGCGGACGTTTACGCGATGGGCGGTACGCCGATCATGGCTTTGGCAATACTCGGCATGCCGATCGACAAAGTCCGGCCCGAGATGGTGTGCAAAATTCTCGAAGGCGGCGCGTCGGTTTGTGAGGCCGCGGGCATTCCGGTCGCTGGTGGCCATTCCATCGACTCGCCCGAACCGATCTATGGTCTTGCCGTCATCGGCATCGGCAAGAAAGCTAATATTCGCCGTAACGCCGATGCGCAGGATGGCGACAAGCTCATTCTCACCAAAGCGTTGGGTGTCGGCATTTATTCCGCTGCTTTCAAGAAAGGCGCGCTGAGCCGTCCCGCCTATGATGAATTCATGGCGACCACGACCTTGCTCAATCGCGTCGGCAGCAAGCTTGCGAGTGATTCCGCTGTTCACGCCATGACCGACGTCACTGGCTTCGGCCTACTTGGACATGCGCTGGAAATGGCGCGTGGTGCGCAAAAAACGGTCACGATCAAATCCTCAGAATTGCCGTTCCTGAAAGAGGCCGCGGCGCTGGCGCAAAAAGGTTTCGTCACCGGAGCGTCGGAGCGAAACTGGAAAAGCTACGATGCGAGCGTCGCGCTTGCCGACGGCACGCCTGAGTGGCAGCGCCAGCTCTATAGCGATCCGCAGACCTCAGGCGGACTGCTGATTGCCTGTGCGCCGGAGCGCGCCGACGCAATACTTAAGACGATTATCGCCGACGGTTATCCCGCAGCGCGCATTATCGGCGATGTGAAGAATGGCGAGCCGCGCGTCGTCGTCGCGTGATTAACGCGGAAGCTCAGCTAGCAGTTTCCGCCATGCCGCGATCTCGCGCTCGGGCTTAAACAGTGGCGCGCGGCGGGCGATCGCGTGACGAAGCCGCGCCACGAACCGTGCATCGGCTTCGATCCGCCATAGCAGACGAGCCAGCGCCTGCGTGTCACCGACCGGGAAATAACCTGGATAATCGGCGCCGAGCAGACCGACATTGCCGTCCATGCGCGAGGCCAGGATGGGTACGCCGGCGACGATTGCTTCGGAAATCACATTGGCGCCGCCTTCGCTCCGCGATGACAAGACCATCGCGTGGCTTCGCCGCAATACATTCTGTACGACCGCGCGCGGTACGTCGTCGAGCCATCTATAACGCGGGTTGGCCGCCATCTCGGCTTTTGCTTTGTCCGCCCATTGCGGGGTGTAGGCGGCGCCAATGTGGACGACGTAAACGCGCGACGAGGCCGGTAACAGCCGAGCCGCCGCCGCCGCTCGCAGCGGATCTTTCACATCGCGCAAATGACCGATCACCGAAACGTCAACGCGGCGCCGGTTAGGCCGATACGATCCCTTCGGTTTGGGCACGGCCTGGAAGATCACGCGCAATTTTTTGCGAAACTTATTGGGAACAACCCGCCAGGCGAGGCTGTTCAAAGCCACAAGGCGATCGGCAAGCTGCAAGGAGCGAAGCGTCGGCTTCGGATCTTCGATTATGTAGTGATAGATATCCGTGCCGCTGAGCTGAAGGATGAGCGGGCGCGCTGGATAGCGCGTCTTGAAACGGTGGATCGCGCCGGCGCTGCGCCAGGCATGAATAGCAACCATCGCATCGGCAGGCTGATCGGCATAGTCGGCGGCGACCGTCACGCGGTGGCCGAGCTGTCGCAGAATGCGTGCCCAGCGCTGTGCCGCAACGCTGTTGCCGGTGCGTGTACTCGGTCCTGGTGGCGTGATAAGGACGATCTTCATGGATCAAATAGTCTCAGAGCGGCCGACGAGTGGCGCGAGCACCGCCGAACTGGCCGCGCAGCTGCATGAAGTTCGAGCGCGAACTCATCGCCTGACGGATGACCTGTCATCTGAGCAGTTGATGGGCCTGAAGCTCGACATCGTCAATCCAGTGCTGTGGGAGATCGGCCACGTCGGCTGGTTCCATGAATATTGGACGCTGCGCCACAGCCTCGGACAGCGTCCGCTCATCGAGCGCGCCGATGACCTGTGGAATTCCTCGACCGTCGCGCACGACACGCGCTGGAGTCTCGATCTGCCCGATCGCAACGGCACCTTCGCCTATCTGGCGGGCGTTCTGGAACGGCAATGCGACCATCTCGCGCGCAGCGATTTTCCGGAGCACGCCCGCTATTTCTACGAGCTGGCAATTCGCCACGAGGACATGCACGTCGAAGCCTTGACCTATATGCGCGAGACGCTGGCTTATCCGCCGCCGGGCGGCCTCGGCGAGCAACCGCTACCCGCTGGCGGATTGGCGGGCGACGACGCTTACGTGCCCGGCGGAACATGGCGGCTTGGCGCTATCAGCGCCGACAGATTCATCTTCGACAACGAGAAGTGGGCACACCCGATCGAGCTGAACGCCTTCCGCATCGCGCGTGCGCCGGTCACCAATCGCGAATATGCGGTGTTCGTCGAGGCAGGCGGTTATCGCGCGCGGGAATTCTGGAGCGCCGGCGGCTGGGCGTGGCGCGAACGCGAACGTGCCGAGCGCCCGGTTTATTGGCAGCCGAAATCGGACGGGGTGTGGACGTGGCGGCGTTATGATCGCACCGAGGTTTTGCCGCCGGACGCTCCCGTTGTTTTCGTCAACTGGTACGAAGCGGAGGCTTGGTGTCGCTGGGCCAAGCGTCGGCTGCCCACCGAGGCCGAATGGGAAGCGGCGGCGATCGGCGAACCGAATGCGAACGGCAGCCGTCTTGCCGATGTGAAACGGCAATGGCCCTGGGGCAATGCCACACCGAGCCGCCAGCATGCGAATCTGGATTTTGCCTTCGACGGCCCCGCGGATATCGCGGCCTGCCCGCGCGGCGACAGCGCCTTTGGTTGCCGGCAGATGGTTGGCAATGTCTGGGAATGGACCGCCTCGGACTTCACGCCATTTCCAGGATTTTCTCCGGATCCCTATAGCGACTATTCGCAGCCCTGGTTCGGCGCGCGAAAGGTGTTGCGCGGCGGCGCCTGGGCGACAAGTGCGCGGCTGGCCCGGCCGACATTCCGGAATTTCTTTCCACCCGATCGAAATGACGTATTCGCCGGCTTCCGGACCTGTGCGGCGTAACGGACTATCTTCAGCCTTGAAACAACCGTAAGTTTTTCGGGCTCAGCACTCAGCTAATTCACCATCTGATAATTCCGATGTCTGATAATTCCATATCCGGCGTTTGCCGGAGCTGACCGGTGACAAGGACGGATGAATGTCTGATTATTGAGCTATAGCTGCCGGCACAATAACTTCTGGATTGACCCAAAGCGGTCTGGAGCTACTTCCAGCGACCAAGTCTGACCCGCTAAGATGCCCTGTACTGACCGGTAGCGCGCAACGAAACGGCGCTCGGAAGCAGACTAGCCCAAATCTTCAATCGTTTGAGGGATGTCCTATGGCGAGGCACAACTTCCCCGATCCAACCTTTGAGGTTGTTCAGCACGACCGTAGCTGGGCCATTTGGCTGGTCGTGATACTCGGTGGCGTTGTGGGCGTGTTCGCCTTTACAGCGCTGATCGTCAGCCTCATTCACGGCTAAGGCTGGCTACTTTCCTGACGCTGGCCACTTTCCTGACAATAGCGAAGTTGGGAGAAAACCAGCCGCTGATCGCGCCATCAGTGGAACACTGCACCTACACCGACGGCACCAGCGTTTCACGCGTCGGTTCACCCGACATTGTTAGGTCCGGCTCTCGTGCCAAACGCGGTACAGCATCAAATTGCACTGACTCAGATAGTTGTCTATTGACGCGGCGTTCAAGAATGAGATTGGTATTGAGCTCAGCAACGGTCCTGGTAAAACGCGACCGAGCGACAAGCCAGCCGATTGCAGCACCAAAAATAAGGGCAGCCAGACTGGCACCGATGGTTAGGAGATCCATACCGCGCTCCACCGACAAAATTTGCGACATCGGAGTCGATGAAGCTCCCGGCTACTGCAAATCAAAGGGTTGATAGCGCCCGTCCGCGTCGAGTACCCCACACCTTGTGCACACCTTGATGCTCGGACCGGCTGAAGGTCATCGGCGTTCCGAGCCCAATGTCGAGATCGCGCAGATTTTCAAGGGATGCCACTAATTTTTCGGTGTCGAGCTGAGGGCCATTCTGTTTCAGCGCTGCGATCAACACGGTGGCGTCCACATAACCTTCGAGAGACACGTAGTCTGGCGCCTCACCTGGAAAGTATTTGGCGAGGGCAGATTTGTAATCCAGCACCAACGATGAGTGACCCTCGAGCGCCGGCACGACCTGCGTGACGATGACGCCGGTTGCATACTTTTTCCCCAGCAGCAAAAGCTCGTTGGCCAGCGCAGTACTGCCGACGAATGAGACGCTGGTGTAAATCATGTCCGGGTAGCGATCACGGGTCTTTTCGATGAATTTAGCCGCGGCCCGATAGGCAGGGACCATGATCACCGCTTTTATTGGGAGCTGACCCCTTTGTTGTTGGGCTTGTTGCAGTTGTGCGACGGCGTCATCCACCTCCACGGTGTTGCGTTGATAACCGAGCCGCAAAATTGGGCTATCGGCGCCGCCCCGCAATGAACGAATAGCCTTTTCCACGCCGGCGAAGCCGGCATCGCCATACGCATCCTGCTGAGCAAAGACGGCAATCTGCTCCGGGGCGAGCCGCTTCACTTTCACCAGATAGTTCACTACAGCGGCGGTTTCTTCGGCGTAGCTGGCGCGGTAATTGAACACATAGCGGTCGGGCGGATCGCTCCTGAGCAAACCGGCGCCAGTGAAAGCTCCGAAAAACAGCATTCTGTGATCGAGCGCGTACGGTAACGCAACCACCGCCGTTGGCGTGCCCACATTGCCGATAAATCCAAAAATTTGATCTTTTTCATAGAGCTGCTTCGTTGTAACGGCGGTTCGCGCGGGCTCGTAGCCGTCGTCTGCTGCGACAAGCCGAAGCTGGCGGCCGTGTATTCCGCCATTTGCGTTGCCACGTTGAATGCCGCTTCGATACCGAGCTTCATATTCTGGCCGAGCTCCTTCGCTGGACCGGAGAATGGAGCGGAAATTCCAAACCGAATTTCAC
>JBASAH010000363.1:0-1860 GCA_049650505.1 Xanthobacteraceae bacterium | reverse complement strand
CGGTAGGCTGGTCCAGCCGAAGCCGGCCATCAGCTGCAGATAGTAGCCATAGTCGCTCGACCAGCGGACGTGGCGAAGATGCTTGCCGACCAGGTCAGGCGAGTTTCGAAATGAGCCACCATAGATGTGGCCGGCGACTTTTTTTAAATAATCAAAATCCTTGTATCGCCGTGGCGTCGCCATCGTAAGCAATACGCTGAGCTTGCCGGGCACCATCAGATGGCCCGGCGAAGTCGCCGCCAGCACGAGTCGCCGACAGCGTTTTGGCTGCTGGTACGCAAATTGTTGCGCAAGCGCGCCTCCCCAAGAAACGCCCAAAACGTCGACGTGTTGGTGTCCCAACTGATCGAGGAGCCGCGCGCTCAGCCGCGTGAGCGTCGATGGGCGGTATGGCAGCCAGGGTGGCGGCGAGCCGCCGACCCCGGGTATGTCAAAGATGATCGCACTTGGACCGTCGAGCGCCTCGAGAAACGGTTCGACTAACTCGATATTGGCGCCGATGCCGTTGAACAGGAGGAGCGGCGGTCGTGCCTGATCCCCGCGCCGAACGCCGACGCGGAGAGTTTGTCCGCCTACGTCGTGAAGACTGATTTCCACTCTATTTCTCCATGACGTATTGGCCGGGCGCCTCGGCAAGCTCAGGGTTCTTCTCGCTGCCCAATGTGGCGGGGGCAGATTTCTTCTCGCCTGAACGCGCGTGAATCCATTTACGCCAGTGCGACCACCAGGTGCCGTCGTGTTTGGTCGCCTGCTCGCGCCATGCCATCGCGTCCGCCGCACGCGAGTCCGCAGTCCAAAAGCAAGCCTTCGAGTTACCCGGCGGATTGATCAAGCTTTGAATATGGCCGCTGTTGGCGAGCACAAAGGTGCTGCGCGGCCCGTAGAGCTTGGCGGTGTTGTAGCAGCCGTGCCACGGCGTAATGTGATCGCTCAACCCGGCGACGACGTAACTGTCTAAATCCACTTGAGCCATCTTAAGCGGTGTGCCGCGCACAGCGAAGCAGCCGGCGTTGACGAACGGATTGGTCTCCATGAGTCCAAGAAAGTCGGCATGGAGCCGCGCAGGCAACCGCGTCGTGTCATTGTTCCAGTACAGAACATCGAATGCGGGCGGCGCGTTGCCGAGCAGATAATTATTCACCCAATAATTCCAGATCAGATCGTTGGGCCGCATCCAGGCAAACATGCGCGCCAGCTCGTGGCCTTCGACAACGCCGGCGAGCTGCGAAGCGCGTTTTGCCGAGGCGATCGACTCCGGCGTCACAAACAATCCGGGCGTCGTGTCGTGCGCCACCGCAATGTCGAGCAGACAGACCGCCACAGTGGCGCTGTGAACTTTGGCTTCGCTGCGCGCGCCGAGATGGGCGAGAAAAGCTGATGTAGTGATCCCGCCCGAGCACGAGCCCCAGATGTTGATGTCTTTGTTCCCAGTGATCTCGCGCATTGCGTCGACCGCCTGCTCCAGTGCGGCGACGTAGGTATCCAGACCAAAGACACGTTCGGCGGCAGTCGGATTCTTCCAGCTAATGATGAAGGTCTGCAGGCCGGCCTCTAGGCAATACCGGATGATGCTCTTTTCCGGCGCAAGATCGAAGACGTAGAACTTATTGATCTGCGGCGGAACAATCAGCAGCGGCCGAATGTGCACCTCTTTTGTGGCCGGCCGATACTGAATTAGTTCCATCACCTCCGTGCGCAGCACGACCGACCCGGCCGTGATAGCGAGATTTTTGCCGACCGCAAAAATGCGGGTGTCGACTTGTGCAGGCAAGCCGCCGTTGCTGATGAGGTCGGTGACAAAGTTTTCCAGCCCATGAAGCAGGCTCGCGCCGCCGGTCTCGACCAGCTTCTTTAGCGCCG
>JBASAH010000362.1:0-6764 GCA_049650505.1 Xanthobacteraceae bacterium | reverse complement strand
GGAAGGTCAGCGGGCTTGTCGCCACGCAGGATGCGGTCAACATAGAATGCCGCCCGCCGACATGCGTCGACAACGTCGATTCCGTAGGACATGAGACCACCGGCAAGGACGACAAGACGAAATGAGTAGACCGCCGGCAAACTGTGCCGAGCTGCGAGCGCAATGATGAGATCGCGATGGGCGAAGGTCGTAATATCCGGAGGCATGGCACGCGCGCAAACGATGGCGCTGTTGATCTCGATGGGGGTTTCGACAAAGGTCGGTACGAGTTCGATCCCGAGTGACTGAGACGGTGGATTGGCTGCATACAGGTAGGCGTTATAGAAGGGCGCAGTCTTGGGATTGATCACGAAAGCGACGCGCGCGAGGCGCGGTGCGATGTCCTTGAGCATCGACAGCCATTTGCCGCTGACGCTCGGCTCGTACTGCATCACGCCGGTGATGTTACCACCCGGTTGCGGCAGGCTTGCAATAAAGCCTGAGCCGATCGGATCGGCGAGAGCGGCGAACACGATTGGTATCTCTTGGGTCTCCCGTTGCAGCGCGGCGACAGCGGGCGTTGGCATCGCAAAGATCACATCGGGCTGCAATGAAACTAGCTCTTTCGCGAACACCTGTGCTTGAGCGCCGGCCGCCGCAAAGCGATAGTCGACGTGAAGATTGCGGTCCTCGGACCATCCCCGCTTTTCAAGTCCTTGCAGGAATCCAGCGACCCACGCTCTCGCTTCCGGATCGCTTTGAGCAAGTGCTATCAGCACGCCGATGCGTGAGACCTTGCCCGGCTGCTGCGCCCGTGCAGCGAGCGGCCATGCTGCCGCCATGCTCCCGAGAAGCGTTATGAACTGGCGCCGCTGCATGTGCCCCTGAGAACACGCATTGTGGCTAAAGCCTAGCACTTTGCGATCGGGCGGCGAGCGATAAATGGCACACAACCAGCTTTAGGCCTGATGTCCGCTTTGGGTCAGAAGCCGACATTTCCGTCACGTCAATATGAGGTCCGCTTTGCCCCCAGAAGCGGACATTCCGCAGCGATGGTGCCGCGCCTCATTGCGGCATCGTTTCCGGTCGATCGCTTCGCGCCAGCACTCGCGCACGATCGCACAGCCATAATAAGCCGATCGGGATGATTTAGGACCGCGGCTCGATAGGGAGCGCGAGGGACGGCAAGGTTATCGTGGCGGTCGAGAATGCTCTCAATGCCGGACCGATGCAAAGTGTCGGCTGTTAAGCAGTTAGTGATTCGAATCAGCTTAATCGCTACCGATGCTGAACAATCACACTCAGGAAATTCGCGAGTGCTACCAGCAGGCGGCGCACTGTGTGCAGCAAGCTGAGGCTCAAAACAATCCAAGGGTGAAAGAGCAGTTTTTAGAGCTTATGCGGCGCTGGCTACTATTGGTGCGCGGTTACGTGTCCTCAGACGAGCCAGGCGCAGATCGAAAAGAATAATCCCGGCGCGCCGCGTTGCCGGTGGCGGGAATGTCATGCTGTTTCCGGCGGATCGCCGCCGTGACGACGCGGCGACGTTCTCTAGCGCGTGCATGAAATGATCCCGCACGATCGGTCTAGTCGGTGATGTCGGTGATCTTCCAATGGAAACGGTTTCGGCTAAGTTCGCGCATTCCCCAAAATCGTTTCCATCCTCGGACCACCGACTTCACCGACCACATCGACCAGAGTTCCGGTTTTTACAAAAATTGGTGCACGGGAAATTCACCGACTTCACCGACCTCACCGACCTGTCAGCGCCTTTATGGCAGTCAGCCGGTCTTTCATCGACAGGTCTTTCCGGGCGTAAACGGCCTGCCGTTTGCCGTTTATTTTCCAGTGTCCGTCGCTCTTGGCATCATCATTGCGAACCGGCTCATAGCCGCAGTTTTCCAGGCGGTGGGGGATAGCACGGCGGCTCTTTCGGTCCCTGATCCAGAGGGCGGTGTCGGCGTCGGCCCTTGATGCGATCATGTCGATGGTGACGACTTCTGGCCCGCCCAGCAGGTCAATTGCATCGGCAAGCTCCGCGTCCTCGGGCGCGCGATTGGCGTTTACGATCTCCCAAAAGGCTTCCGTCTTTGGTGGCGGCGCCTTGGGGTTGAACTCGGCTAAGTCCAGGGTGCGCAGATAGGCGGCGACATGACCGAAGCCGCCGGCCTCGTACCACGCCCACATCTCGGCCCAGTATGTTTCCGAGAAGGCTTCCTTTGGCACTGATGACCAGGCCACGAAATCCGTCGATCGTCCGCCGGCAGATAGATGCCGTTGGTCTTGTAATTCGTGGTGATAACAACGCCGCAGACGTTGAAAACGTCGTACTCGCGCAAATGCTTCTCATCGACGCGCAGCACCTCGGGCGGTGACGCGGTGAGTACCTTCATCTGCTCATAGAAATCGAAGCGATTGCCGTCACCGAGATCGCGAGCTTCACTCACCCGCAGGACTACCGACTTCGCGTAGCTGTTAAATCGCCCATTGATATGCTTGGGCGACACCTCAATGAAGTTCCATTGTCCCACCGCATATTTCAGTGGCGCGCAGATCGTGTCCTTACCAATGCCCTGACCGCCGCCTAGTAGTAGCGCGTGATTGATCTTGACCTCGGGCCGCTGCACTGAAAGCAAAATACATGATGATGTGCCTTGCCGCTTCTTTGCCGTAAATCTTGACGAGATGCCGCATCCAGCGAACGGCCTTTTGCGGTTTCCCCGGCAATACGATCGGTGACCGATACAGGTTGAAACACGTCACCCCTTCGCGCTCGATCCAGCCACCGTTGGCAACAAGCCGGCCCTTAATGAGCACCGGCTCGCCCGGTGCCCACGTCATCTGTTCAACGGCACGGTTCTTATCGAGCCACGTGCTGGCGCCGATGTACTGCCGTTTACCTTCGTCGCTGAGGACCGGCCGATTATCTTCGTCGACAACCAGAACAGGCGGAATCCGCACATTGACGCTTGCCGCCGGCCACATCTCTCGCGTCAGCGTGCACATGTAGGAGTGGCCGGGCATGTAGGCGACGAAATCGTCAAGTGTGACGCCTTGCTCTAACTGCTTGGAGGTTTCGTGATCGCGGCCGTCTGGTTTGATTGCGGTCGCCTCCTGCGCAACATTGCCCTTGCCACTTGGCGCCAGCGGCGCCGGTTTCGCTGGCGTCGGCACAACCTGCGGAACGGCCTTTGGCGTAACGCGAGCCGCTTCGGCTAATACCTGACGCTGATATTCGTTTAGCTTGGTCGTCATTCCAGTGGCCCCTCTTCGAACGGATTCCAGCCGCGCAGCGCCCAACGCAAGACGTGCGCAACGTCTTCACCGCCGTACCGGCGGCGACTTTCGCGGATCTTCTCCGCGCCCCAATTCCTGGTGGCGTCGATTAGTCCGGTTGCGACGGCCAGCGCCATGAACGCGGCCATGATTTCGCCGGCCGGCACGTCGCGGCGTGCCTTCTTTGCGGCCGCCCAAAGAATGCGAATGCGCGCCTTTGCCGGCGCGCCATTGGTGAGCAGAGGCTGGGCGTTAGCAATGGCGTCGTCTAGAGTGACGGTCACGACGACGCCTCGATGAGATGCAGTAAGCCCGCCTCGCTCAAAATCGCCAGTGCGGTTTCGCCATCGATCAAGCCGCCCCTGACCGCTGCACCGGCGGCGTTTATTTGATTGAGAGCAATTTGCGCCCGAACGCGCGCGCAGCGCAGGCGACCTAACACAAAGTCGGCAAAGCCGCTCGATGGCGTTGTGGGGGAATTGGCGTCGCAGGAATAAATCGTCTCGGCGGCGGAATTCGGTGACCGGACGGTGATGCCGGCGCCGGGCAGCGATCCGCGCCGGTCAATTCGGCCCTGATCGACTCTTGTCGCGGAGTCGCAACTTGGGTATTTAGATGGGAATTCGTGCGCCAGCGCGAACTATTTTTCCCTTGGCGCCCGGTGTCACCAGCACCGGGCCCTTTCTTTTGGACCATGGTGCGTCATGCAGCCGTATCTTGCGCATCCGCTTCGTCGGTGCTGAAACGCGGTGCCGTTAAGCGCGCTTCTGCCCAGGCGAGCGAGCTTTTCCAGCGATACAGCACGCGCGGGCCAAAGGTTTGATACGGCGGGCCGCCGCCGCGGGTCGCCATGCTCTCCAAGGTCTTTCGCTTGATCGGATAGCCGGCGGCAGTCAGCGCGGCGGCTGTAGCTTCGCGGGTCAACAAAGCTTCGGGATCGGGGAGTTGCATTTAGTCACCATCGCGTTTGCGGGCGCGCCCTGCGGTTTGTGATGGTGAAAGAATTAGACTGCTGGAACAGTCGCCTGGTTCTAGTTTTGATCGATGACAGGCCTTTTGTTTAATTCCTTGCGGTGCCTGTTCACGCCGTTGATTAGGCCGACGCTTGCTTTGTTTATCTGCGGCCGGGTCGTTGCCCTCGGCAACCTGCCCAAGAATTTTGACTGCCTCATTGCGCGCTAATTCAGGCGTCCATGGCGCACCATGCCGGCCGATCGTATGCCAACGTTGGCGCCCCTCAGCCGTGCGGTAAAAAACAAAATACGAGCGAGCGTCGCTTTTCTGCCGTCTCGCGCCGAAACCACTAACCGCGGAATCCCAAATCGTTTGATCTGGCCCCAGCGCTTTGATGTGGCGCTGTCCGATGCGCCCGCGTTTCTCCATTGGCCGCTTCCCACGCTAGCTAGCAATTAGCTAGCAGTTTGGGGCAAATCCCGGCAAGAGGTTTCAAATCGATGCAAAGGATTTTGGCCAACTAATCAACGGTTTCTCGCTTCGGAGCAAATCGCAGCAAAGCGACGCAAACGATAGGAACTTCCTTGACATGGAAGGGGTCAGAGGTTCGATCCCTCTACCGCCCACCATTTGTTGTTCTCGGAGCGTTATCTTCATCGTCATTGCCGGACTTGATCCGGCAATCCATGCGAGGCAGCCGTTGTTACGGTAGTGCTTTCGCACTCGGAACTTCGGCATGGATGCCCGGGTCAAGCCCGGGCATGACGACAAAAGGAGCACGAGGCTGGCTTGCTCGCGCCACGCTGCAAGGGGCTTCAATACACCGCCCTTCCACCTGAAATATCGAACACGGCACCGGTCGAGAACGAACATTCTTCCGAGGCGAGCCACGCCACCAGCGCCGCGATTTCCTCGACCTCGACAAAGCGGTTCATCGGAATTTTCGCCAGCATGTAGTCGATGTGCTCCTGCTTCATCTGCGCGAACAATTCGGTTTTCGCCGCGGCCGGCGTGACGCAATTCACAAGAACGCCGGTTGCCGCCAATTCCTTGGCCAGCGATTTGGTCAGCGCGATCAGGCCGGCTTTCGACGCCGAATAATGCGAGGCGTTGGGATTGCCCTCCTTGCCAGCGATGGAGGCGATGTTAACGATCCGGCCGTAGCCGGCCGCCGCCATATGCGGCACGACTGCGCGGCAAACGAGATACGGCGCGACGAGATTGATCTCGACGACGCGGCGCCAGACTTCGGGCGTAAGCTCCCACAGCGGCGCATTGCCGCCGGTGATGCCGGCATTGTTGACCAGAATATCGATCTTGCCGAAGTCGTGGAGCGCTCCTTCCACCGCGCCCGCGATCGCGGCTTCATCCGTGACGTCGACGCGCGCGGCGTGAACGCGGCCATCGCTCTTGCCTTGGCTTTTCAACGCGGCGGCGGCTTCATCGAGCGCGGCCGCATCGGCGTCCCACAACAGCACCGCCGCGCCGGACGCGAGCATGCGCTTGGCGATGGCGAAGCCGATACCGCGCGCACCGCCGGTGACGATGGCGCTGCGGTTTTTCAGATCGATGGCGTTCATGGGAAGCCGCGATATTGTGCAGGTGCGGGACTTTACGATTCCGCTCGTCCCCGCGAAGGCGGGGACCCAGTGCGATGTTTCTGGATTCCCGCTTGCGCGGGAATGAGCGGATGAGGACGCGAATTCACGTGCATGCCCTCGCCCTTAAAACTTCACCCGGTCGGCGCCTTTAAGGCCGAGTGTCTGCCGCGCTTCGTTCGGCGTGGCGATCTCGTAGCCGAGATCCTCGACGATGCGGCGGATCTTGGCGACCTGCTCGGCATTGCTTTTGGCGAGCTTGCCCGGGCCGATATAGAGCGAGTCCTCAAGCCCGACGCGCACATTGCCGCCGAGCATCGAGGCCGTGGTGCAGAAATTCATCTGGTGCCGCCCGCCGGCCAGCACCGACCACAGATAATCGTTGCCGAACAACCGGTCGGCGGTGCGCTTCATGAAGAACAGATTGTCGAGATCGGGGCCGATGCCGCCGAGAATGCCGAAGATGAGCTGCAAGAAGACCGGCGGCTTGAACAGGCCGTTATCGATGCAATGGGCGAGATTGTAGAGGTGTCCGGTATCGTAGCATTCATGCTCGAACTTGACGCCGTGGCCCTCGCCGAGCGTCCGGTAGACCTTATCGATGTCGCGAAACGTATTGGGAAAAATGTAGGCGTCGGAATTGCGCAGGTAGGCTTCCTCCCAGTCGTATTTCCAGGTCTTGTAGCGGCGCGCCATCGGATAGAGCGCAAAGTTCATCGAGCCCATGTTCAGCGAGCACATTTCCGGCGACAGCTGCTTGGCCGCCGCGATGCGCTCGTCGACCGTCATCGTCACCGCGCCGCCGGTCGTGATGTTCACCACCGCATCGGTGGACTGTTTGATGCGCGGCAGGAACTGCATGAATATGTTCGGATCGGGCGACGGCCGGCCGTCTTTCGGATCGCGCGCGTGCAGGTGCAGGATCGCGGCGCCGGCCGCCGCCGCGTCGATCGCCTG
>JBASAH010000361.1:0-8568 GCA_049650505.1 Xanthobacteraceae bacterium | reverse complement strand
CTGCCGCTGGGTTAAATGGAAACGCTTACCGCCGTTGAAAGTGCAAACAGCGTGAAACTTTCACAGCAGCAGCCATCGACAATTTTAGCGATTGCAATGGATTTGCTTTTACGAACGGATTTGCCGTTCAGCTGCGGCCGCCGCCGGCGAGTACGGCGCGGGTTGCGCGGTCAGGGCCGAAATCGTCGACGCTGTCGATGGCCAGGAGATCAGCCAGACGCGTCCGGGCGCGATTGACCCGGCTTTTGATGGTGCCGACTGCGCAACCGCAGATCGCCGCAGCATCGTCATACGAGAAGCCGGAAGCGCCTACCAGAATAAGCGCCTCGCGCTGATCGGCCGGCAGCTTGGCAAGTGCTGTGCGGAATTCCTCGAATTCCACACGCCCGGTCTGTTCGGGATGCGACTTCAAGGTTTCGGCATAACGCCCCTCGGCGTCTTCGACCTCGCGGCGCCGCTTACGATACTCGGAGCGGAATAGGTTGCGGAGGATTGTGAACAGCCAAGCCGGCATGTTGGTGCCCGGCTCGAACGAGTCGATATGCGCAAGCGCTCGCAGTAAGGTTTCCTGCACCAGATCGTCGGCGCGATCGATATTGCCGCAAAGCGAAATGGCGAAGGCGCGCAGGCTGGGCACCGTCGCAAGGACTTGGTCGCGAATCGCGGGATCGAGCTTCATGCTCTGTCCACCTTCAGTCCTGGTCTTGATCGCCGAGGCGGCGAACGAGGTCAGCGAGATGCGGCGGCACGCCTTGGTTGACGAAGTCGTTGTACATGGCACGCAGTTGCTGCCCGATACGGGCCTGCACTTCCCGGCCCAGACGGGCTTCTTTATGGGAAGTGGTGGCTGACCTAGCCATTGGGTCGCGGCTCTCCGGCTTGTCCGTAACGGTTTCGAGGTTGGTCTTTCGGTGCTTCATCGCGTCGTCTTTCCCCCGATCGCCCATTGCCATCACTCTGAGAACCCCCAAATGCAACGTGCGCTAACGCCCTGACAGGCCCCGAAGTTCCGGCTGTCAGTGTCCGGCTGGAACTTTTTTTGCGTTGGGAGGTTTTTGCCAATAACCTCAGCGCACTATGGAAGGGGAGGGTGCCAGTGTCCACCTCGCAAGCCGTACTCCAACATCTGCCTTCGCTGCGCCGCTATGCGCGTGCTTTAACCGGCAGCCAAGCCTCGGGCGACGCCTATGTGGTGGCAACCGTGGAATCCCTGATCGCCAGTCCACAGTTGTTGGAAACGAGCTCAAATCCGCGGGTCGGGCTCTATCGACTATTCACGAAAATCTGGAATTCGGTAGCGGTGAACGACAAAGCCGAAGCGGGCGATATCGTGCTGCCGCCCGAACAGCACCTCACTCAGATAACCCCGCGACCGCGCCAGGCGTTTCTCCTTGTGGCCTTGGAAGGCTTCTCGGAAGACGACGCCGCCGAAGTTCTCGATTGCGATTTGCTGACGCTTCGCGCGCTGGTCGAGGAATCTGGCCGCGAGCTCGCCGCCGAAATCGCGACCGACGTTCTCATCATCGAGGATGAGACCTTCATCGCCATGGATATCGAGGCCCTGGTCGAAAGCCTCGGCCATAACGTGATCGGGATTGCGCGCACGCACAGCGAGGCGCTGGCTTTGGCCAAGCAGAAGCGGCCCGGGCTCATTCTCGCCGACATTCAGCTCGCCGACGGCAGTTCGGGGCTCGATGCAGTGAACGAGCTGCTCGGCTCGTTTGAGGTACCGGTAATCTTCATCACCGCTTATCCAGAAAGATTCTTGACCGGACAACGTCCGGAGCCGGCGTTTCTGATCGCAAAGCCTTTCCAAGTCGCGGTGGTCTCGGCGGTGGTCAGTCAGGCGCTCTTTTTCGGCCGTAAGGCGCGACAGCGCGAGCGCAAGCCGAGCGAGCGCCAAGCGACGCTATAGTTTCTGCTTTCATCCGAATTCGCCGTCACGTGAGGCGCCAAAGCGCCGCGCTGAATTTGTGCTGCGCTTTTCCGGCGATCCTATTCGCGCCAAAATCCTATTCGCGCCAAGACTATTCGCGCCAAGAGCAGACAAAAGTCAGGGCGCAGCCGATCGGCATATCGACTGCGCCCAACTTTGAACGGCCAAGCACGGGGGGAGGGGGAAAGGATGGCCGTCCGCCATGACAAGTGCCGAGCGCCATCTTTGTTCCTGCTGCTTTCCGCTTGTCGCAGCTTGGCAATTTGCCACGGGGACGCGCAGCGACTGGCATCCAACGGTGGCATCCAACCAGCACGACCGGGTGACCGCCGTTCATGATGGAACCGAGTCCGGTGACGCACGTTAACTACTCGGTGTTGTGGTCAGCTCGGGGGCTTTTCGTGTGCCTGATGGATCGCAGGGGTGATCGCATCAGAGCTTCGGAGCAATCCGATGGCCAAGCTATTCGTTCGCATCGCAGGCGCGTTGGGAATAACGGCGCTTGCGCTGTTCTTCGTGAGCGCCATTTCGTTCTTTGCCGATCCGATCGTCGGCGCCGGTTTCGCCGCCAAGCCGCCTAGTTTCTCGGTCAACCGGGAATTCAAGGGTGATCGGCTGCCCGCCTCGAGCATTGCTCCGGTCGCGTCGCGAAGCCGACCGCAAAACGGGCCAAGTACGCGAGATCTTGGTGCACGAGATCTTGGTGCGCGAGATCTTGGCGGACGGGACCAAGCGCAAAAGCCACGCAGAATGCCAATTGGGTGCGAGGGATCCTTTTCGCCAATTTCCTCGCCGCGGCTGGCTCACATTGTCGGCCGCTGCATGACGTAATCGAGCTACGTCGATTTGTTTGAGCTGATGTGAACGGCAGGCGCGGCCGCGCTAGCGACCAATTTTCTCAGGTGGATTTTCGGTAAATAAGATTGGAAGTAATTCGATGCGGCCCATGCGGCCGCATTATTCATTTGTTTGTTCTGTTTCTTTTTCGCGCTGTCTTATTTGATCGATTTGTTTGATATCGAGGTGGAACTTTTAGTTCCCGCTTATGGTTGATGCAAGCAGAACGGCATTTCAGCACGGGAGGTCTGTCGTGTCAGCAAATAGCGGTACGCGTCTTTGCAGCGCGATGGCATCGCTCGCGATGCTGGCGATTTCCGCGGCCCCTGCCGTTGCGCAAGCGCTTTCGTTCGCACCGTTATTCCCCTTCGAACCGGCAATGCCCCGATATGCGCCGCAGGAGCAGTCCGAGGACGTCGGATCAGAGCAACTCCCGGCGCAACTGCGCCGCCAAGTCGTGCCCTATCAAACCACCGAAGCGGCCGGCACCATCATCATCGATACGTCGCATACTTTTCTTTATCTGACGCTCGGCCATGGCATGGCAATGCGTTACGGGATCGGGGTCGGCCGGCAGGGCTTTACCTGGTCCGGTGTTGAAACGATTGTCCGCAAGTCTGAATGGCCCGATTGGATTCCGCCGGCCGAAATGGTGGCGCGGCAACCGTATTTGCCGCGTTGGGTCGGCGGCGGGCCCGGCAATCCTTTGGGGGCGCGTGCGCTTTATCTCGGTAATACCGCATATCGCATCCACGGCACTAACGATCCGACCAGCATCGGCAAACACGTTTCCAGCGGCTGCATCAGGCTGCAGAACGCCGACGTCATCGATCTGTACAGCCGGGTTGGAATAGGAGCCAAGGTCGTGGTCTTGGCGAACGATCAGCGGCGCGTTTCGCTCGATGAAGATAACCGCATGGTGCTGCAACAAGCGCCAAGCGGCCGGATGACCGCACAGATCCCAGTGCAAGAGTCTGAGCGGCGAGACCTCTCCCGCGGCGGTTCGGCAAGCCGGAGCGGACTGTCCGGACTTTATTAATCGCGGCCCTGTTCCGCGGATTAGCGACGATCATGGCGGGCAGGGCGCAAAGCGCGCCGATGCCCCCTTTTCAACCGAGCTGCAAATAACAATCTATTCGGTGAGGTGCCGCCAATAGAGAGACGTAAACGGCTTGAATTATGGTTGAGGCCATCAAGCGGCCAGAACTCGGTTCGGAACGCCGCCCGGCGCAAGATAAAGTGCAAGATAAAGCGCAAAATAAAGCGCAAAAGAACGCGCAAGAAAACGCGCAAGAAAACGCGCAAGATTTTTTTCCCAACTTCACGACGATTCGCGAGGCGCTTAAAGCTGGGCAAATCGGCGTTTGGTCGTGGGACGTTTCGAGCAATGCGGTCAGCTTATCGAACAGCTGTGCGGCGCTGCACGGCCTGCCCGCCGGCAACTTTGACGACAGCTATGGCGGCTATCTCAACACGATTGCGCAAGAGGATCGCGCCAAGGTTGACGCCGTCCTGCGAGATGCCGTGCGCAATGGCACGGGTTTTCGCGCTCGCTATCGTGCCGCGCAACAAGCCGATTGGGGAGAGCGCTGGATCGAGACCAACAGCACGATCGTTAGGGAAGGCGGCGCCGTCAAACGCCTGCTCGGCCTGTGCTGTGACGTGACCGAGCGTGTCAACCTCGAAACCGAGCTACGCAACAGAGTCAAACAGCAGGAGGCCTTGGCACAGCTTGGCGAACGAGCCCTCGCCGAGCCGGACCTCGAACGGCTTTTAAACGACGCGGTCAGCACGGTTGCGCTCACGCTCGCCGTAGACTTTGTCAAAATCCTGGAGCTGCTGCCCGGCGATACCGGGTTATTGCTGCGCGCCGGCTACGGCTGGAAATCCGATCTGATTGGGTCAATTTTGACCGCTGCGCCAAAAAGCTTGGCGAGCTTCACCTTGGACTCAGGCATCCCGATTGTGATCGGTGATTTTGCCGAGGAGAAACGATTTGATGTGCCGGATTATTTGAAGGACCACAATTGCAGGAGCGGGCTGAACGTGACCATCGCCGGCCGCGACCGGCGTGCCTACGGCATTCTTGGTGTCTGCACCACCAAACGGCGGAGCTTCCGGGCGCAGGAAATTTCCTTCTTAGCCGCGGTCGGCAACCTTTTGGCCGGCGCTATTCAGCGCCGCCAGCTCGAGCAGCGCCATGAATTGATGATCCGCGATATGCGGCATCGCTCCGGCAACCTGTTTTCACAACTGTTGGCGCTGTTCTCGCAGACGGCGCGCACCTCCAAGGGCATTCCCGACCTCACCAGCAAATATCAGGCCCGCGTCCTGGCGATGGCGAATGCTCATCGCTTGATCACCGAAGGCGGCTGGAAATCAATCCCGATCATGGAACTGCTTTATGTGGTGCTGGGGCCGTATATCGATCGGGTGTCCTTCGAGGGGCCGAACTTCGATCTCGATCCCGATCCGGTGTTTCATTTGAGCGCGGCTCTGCATGAGCTCGCGGCCAATGCCATCAAGCACGGCAGCCTGTCGCGCTCGAAGGGGCAGCTCGAACTGCGCTGGTCGGTCAACCGCACGCAGCGCGGCATGACCCTGACGCTAGACTGGCTCGAGAAGAATGGCCCGCCGGCACGGCGGCCGCGCAAGCTTGGCTTCGGCATGCGGCTCATCGATTTGGTCATCCGCCGGCAGCTCAATGGCGAAGTCATTCATTCGTTCTCGCGCAAAGGTCATAACGTCAAAGTTGTCGTGCCGCTTACGCATGAACGCTGGCCCAGCCGAGCCGCTCAAACCGAGCCGTTGACGCCATCGCCGTCGCTGTCTTGAGCGCCAAATCTCGATAGCCCGCATCCCCTTCCGTCGCCGCGGCAAATCGCTACAGTGCCGCGGGCCAAAAGCGGGAGAGGACAACAGCGTGCCAGAAAGCGCAAAAGAACAGGCCGTCAGTTTCAATTCCGCGGGCTTGCGCCTGCATGGCGTGCTCGGCGTGCCCGATGATCTGCGCGCATCCGAACGGCGCGCCGCGTTTCTCGTCCTGCACGGCTTCGGCTCGAATTCGGACAGCACCAATGTGTTGCAGCCGACCCGCGTGCTTAACGATTTCGGCTACGTCACATTGCGTTTCGACATGCGCGGCTGCGGCAAGAGCGAAGGTGAATTCGGCCGCGTGATCTGTCTCGAACAGGTCGAGGATCTTGGCAATGCGCTGGCCTTTCTTGCCACGCATCCCGCCGTCGATCCGGAGCGCATCGGCGCCATCGGTTCGAGCTTTGGCGGCGCCGTGGCGGTTTATGCCGGTGGCACCAATCCGCGCCTCGCCGCAGTAATCTCGAACGGCGGGTGGGGCCATGGCGAACGTAAATTTCGCGGCCAGCATCGCACGCCGGAGGCCTGGGCCAGATTCAGCAAAATGCTCGAAGAGGGCCGCGCCTATCGCGGGCGGACCGGCAAATCGCTGATGGTGCCGCGCTACGACATTGTGCCCATTCCCGATCACGTGCGCGAAAACCTCGAGCGACAAAAGGTCGGAATGCTGGCGCCGAATTCAGTCGAAATGTTTCCTGCCGAGACGGCGCAAAGCATGTTCGATTTTCGCGCCGAGGAGGTGGTGGAAAAAATTGCACCGCGGCCGTTATTGCTGATCCACGCCGCCAATGACTCGGTGACGCCGACCGAACAGTCGATCGAACTGTTCAAGCACGCCGGCCAGCCGACCGAACTGCATTTGTTTAGCGGCCTCGATCATTTTCTGTTCGCGGAGAATTCGACGCGGGTCTGGACCGTGCTGCGCAACTGGCTCGACGCCTATTTCCCGGCACGGAGGCGCCGCCCATGAGCGCCGCCGCCAAGGCGGTCGGGCACGAGGAACTCGCCCGCTTCATCAGTGAAATTCTCGTCAAGCATGGCGCCAGCGAACCTGACGCCGAGATCGTCGCGCAAGGTCTGGTCTGGGCCAATTTGCGCGGTTCCGATGGCCATGGCGTGTCGCGCCTGCCGCGCTATGTGAAGCTTCTGGAGCGCGGTGAGATCGATGTTAAAGCACAGCCGCGCCTCGTGCATGATCGCGCCGCGACTTTCATTATGGACGGCGGCCACGGCTTCGGACCGGTTGCGGTCATGCAGGCGGCCGCGCGCGCGGTCGAACGGGCGAAACAGACAGGCGTCTGCTTCGCTCTCATCCGCCACACGACCCATACCGGCGCGATCGGGCGCTACGCCCAGTGGATCGCCGAGCGCGGCTGCGCCGCCATGCTGATGGGCGCCGGCCCGACATTGATGGCCTATCACGGCGCGCGCGTTGCTAGCATGGCGACCAGTCCGATCGCGATCGCGGTGCCGAGCGGCAATGGTCCGATCGCGCTCGATATGGCGACCAGCACGATCTCGAACGGCAAGATCTTACAGGCGCGCGCCATTGGCGGGGCGCTGCCGCCCGGCACCGTGCTCACCGCCGCCGGCGAGCCGACAACCGATGCCAAAGATGCCGAGATTCTGCTGCCGCTCGGTGGCCCCAAAGGATCAGGACTTGCTTTCATGTTTGAGATGCTGGCGAGCGTGCTTGCGGCAGCGCCGATTCAGACACCCGCGCTCGGGCCGCAAAAGCGCACGCGCCATACCGGCAATACCGCGATGCTCGCTATCGACATCGAGACGTTCCGGCCGCTCATCGACTTCAAGAGCGACGCCGACGCGCTCGCTGCCGTGGTCAAGGTGCTGCCGCGGCAAACAGGTTTCGACGAAATCTTGCTGCCCGGCGAACGTGGCAATCGCACTGAAACCGTGCGCCGCAAATCCGGCATTCCGATTCCGGCGAAGTTGTGGGAGGAGCTGGCAGCGGTCGCCAAGGAGACCGGTTTGAAGATGCCGGCGCATACTTGAGAATGCCGTTTTGCACCCCCATATTGTTGGCATAACGCTTTCAGTACGGAAGGCTTTTATGTCGGCTGCGCAGGGACGTTCTGAAGCCACCTTAGACCGCAATCAAAGGCGAGAAGCGGAAATCAATGAGGCATTGAAGCAGGAGGCGGCGCGCCACGCGGCCGCCCTTAAGAACATGCACCGGCTGCGCGCCTTGCGTTTGGCGCAGGAAGACTTGGCGCAGGAAGACTTGGCGCAGGAAGGCTTGGCGCAGGAAGGCTTGGCGCAGGAAGACAAAGCCAACCACAAAGCCGATCCAAGTAAAAAGCCAACTAAAAAAGCCAAGTAAGCGGCGCGATTTCGGCGCGATCGGATTTTTCACCTTGCTGCGCCAAAATCAAACCTCCGCCAGCTTTAACCCGATAAGCCGCTCAAGTGCGGCGTGATTGGCAAGCAGTTGCATCGAGAGGCCGCGATGCACGATGCGGCCGCGTTCGAGCACGATAACATTTTCAGTCAGCGGCAGGGCGATTTCGGCGTGCTGCTCGACTAGGACGAAGGCATTGGAGCGTTCCGCGATCATCCGCCGGATCGCCGCAGTGAGCTCTTCCACCACGATCGGCGCCAAACCCTCGAACGGCTCATCAAGCAACAGCAACGCCGGATTGGTCATGAGCGCACGCGCGATCGCCAGCATCTGCTGCTCGCCGCCGGACAGCTGATTGCCGAGATTGCGCCGGCGTTCGGCAAGCCGCGGAAACAGCTCGTAGACGCGCGGCAGCGACCAGTGTCCGTCACGTGCAGCGACGGTGAGGTTTTCCTCGACCGTTAGCGTCGAGAAAATCTCGCGCTCCTGCGCCACCCAGCCGATGCCGGCGCGCGCCCGGCGATGCGGCGGCGCGAAGGTGATGTCGGCGCCACGCCAGACG
>JBASAH010000360.1:0-3472 GCA_049650505.1 Xanthobacteraceae bacterium | reverse complement strand
GGCCGCCTCCGATCCCGGTTGACCGCCGGCGCCGCGACGGATCGAATCGGCAACCTAGTTTTCAAAGATTAGACATGTGGTCGTGCCGTGAGCGAGCAAACGGCCATCGCCATCTGTAATTCGACCTTCGGCTGTTCCGACGCGGCGGCCGGCGCTCAGAACGACGCCCTCTGCCTTGATCAAACCGGTTTCCGGGGTGATGGGTCGTAGGAGCGAAATCTTAAACTCGAGAGTCGTCGAACCGAGTCCCTTGTCCAGCATCGTATGAATCGCCAGTCCCATGCAGCTGTCGAGCATCGTCGCCGCGAGGCCGCCATGCACCGTGCCAGCCGGATTGAGATGGATTTCACTAGGCCAGGCCGTGACAACGACACGCCCGCTTGCCGCCTCGCTCACCTCGTAGCTCAAAGTTTCGGCCATCTTGTTCAAGGGCAGCGTCCCATCGGCGAGCCCTTGAACAAACTCCAAGCCGCTCATCGTCTTCTGCCGTTCGACGCTGACGGTCCCATAATTTTTGGTGGCAGCGTGGCGCGGCATTGGCTGACCTACGGTCTTCTTCACTGGTCGAATAACGATGCGCGGCCGCGCACGCCACCCGATTCCTGAGACTTTTTGCTTTAATGCAACGACAGCTCCAGTCGCGGCGTCGGCGTGCTGTATGTGCGGCGCTTGGGACAAAGTTCCAAAATACTCCTAGAGTTGCGGTGTAATCCGTAATCAAGGCTTGTCATGTCCGCCGTCATTACAGCGATCGCGCTTGTCGCCCCGGAGGCCGCGCTCGGCAAGAGGTGCGTGCTGCAGGGCCCTCCGCTGAAGTTACAAAAGCCAGCGTAATGAACATCTCAGTCGGATCCACCGTTGCGATCGAACAAGACGGCGCCCGCAAGCAATTGGCTGCTGCTCTGGCGCGCGTCGCCGGGGGCAAGCCGCACGGTCGAGAACCTGCTCAAGCCCGAGAACAAGGACAAGCTGGTCAAGATCCTCACCTACCATGTGGTCAGCGCCGACGCGCTGTCTAACACCATCAAAAAAATGATCAAGGATGACGGCGGCAAGCACACCGTCACCACCGTATCCGGCGGCAAGCTTGTCGCCATGATGAAGGGCGACAAGATCGCGCTGATGGACGAGAATGGCGGTATCGCGACTGTGACCATCGCCAACGTCAAACAGTCGAACGGCGTCATTCACGTTGTCGATCACGTTCTGCTGCCGAAGTGATCGCTGCGGGCGGCGCATCTTTGAATGCGCCGCCTATTTCTTTTGAATCGACTCACTATCACGGCGCTTTTCCCGCACGCGCAAATTGCTATGATGGGCCCCTCCATTTCGCTGTTGAGGCCAACATGTCTCCTGTCGTTGCAGTGATCGCGCCCGGCGCCATGGGCGCCGCGGTCGGCAAAAGATTGGCCGACAACGGCCTCACGGTGCTCACCTCGCTTGACGGCCGCAGCGACGAAACCCGTGCGCGCGCCAAGGCAGCGGGTATGGCGGCGGCGAAAGACGACGACATCGCACGTGCCGATTTCATTCTCTCCATATTGCCACCCGGCGATGCGCTATCGCTGGCGCAGCGCTTTGTCCCAGCGCTGACCGCGAGCAATGCGAAGCCGGTCTATGTCGATTGCAACGCGATCAATCCGAAGACTGTTGATCGCGTGGCGGCGGCGATCGCGCCGACCGAATGCCCCTTCGTTGATGGCGGAATCATCGGTCAGCCGCCGAAGCCTGGCGATGCCGGGCCGCGCATCTATGCCTCTGGCGCCGCGGCGCCGCGTTTCGCCGCACTGCGCGAATACGGCCTCGATATCCGCGTCCTCGACGGCGTAATGAGCGCGGCTTCGGCGTTGAAAATGTCCTATGCGGGGATCACCAAAGGCACGCAGGCAATCGGCGCCGCGATGATGCTGGCGGCAACGCGCGCTGGCTCCGCCGACGCTTTGATGGCGGAACTGCAGTTGAGCCAAAAGGAAATGTTGGCCTGGCTCAAGCGGCAATTGACGATGATGCCGCCCAAAGCCTATCGCTGGGTCGCCGAAATGCAGGAGATCGCCGGCTTTGTCGGGGACGACCCTGCCGCGCGTGAGCTTTATGAAGGCGCCGCCGAATTCTACGAGCGCTTCGCCGAGGATTTCGCCGCCGGCGAGAAGGATGCGGCGGCGCTGGCGGCGTTTTTGAGTAAGGCTTCGTCGTGAGTTCGCTGCCCTAGCAGCTTCCGCTCATTCCCGCGAAAGCGGAATCTAGATGAATCGCTGCTCTTTGTGCTGGGTCCCCGCCTTCGCGGGGACGAGCGGTCAAACGGCCAATCGTGTTCGGATCACCGATTAAGCCATCTGCGCGCAAATCCCATGATCCCCTGCGGCAGGAAAATGATCATGGCGATGAAGATAAGGCCGAGCGGAATGAGATACGGGAATTGGTCGCCGAAAAAGCGCGACAGAAATTCGCGCAACAGATGAAAAAATGCGGCGCCAACAATTGGCCCGACCAATGTGCCGATACCGCCCATCACGTTGTAGATGACGGCCTCGCCGGAGGTCAAAAAGTAAACGAAATTCGGCGCGGCGAATTCGTTCTGGATGGCGTAGAGGATGCCGGACAACCCGGCGAACAGGCCGGACAGCATGACAGCGACCATCTTGAAGCTCTCGACCCGGTAGCCGATCGCGCGGGTGCGCGGTTCGTTTTCTCGGATCGATTGCAGCACCATGCCGAACGGCGATTGCGTCACCCGGCGCAGGATCAGATAGGAGCCGGCGACGACCGCGAGCACGAACCAGTGCATTGTGGTGGAGTTAAAGCGTGCATCGTAGAGGAACGGAATCCACAAACGCGGACGGGTGAAGATCAGGCCGTTTTCGCCGCCGGTCACCGCGGTCCACGTGAAGATGATGACGTAAAAGATCTGGCTGAAGATGAGCGTCGTGATGGCAAAATAAATGTCGCGCAGGCGCGTGGAAAAGTAAGCAACGAATAGGGCAGCGCCCGCGGCGCCGGCCAGGCCAAATAGAATCGCAAGCCACAAATTCGGCGGGCTGACGATCAGCAGCGCGCCAGCCGCGCCGTACATGCCAAGGCCGAAAAATGCCGAATGGCCGAATGAGACCATGCCGGTATAGCCAATCAACAAATCGGACGACATCGCCAGAAGCCCCCAAATCAAGATTTCGGTGGTCAGGCGACGCCAGAATTCCGGGAGCACGAGCGGCGCCGCGATCAGCGCCGCGATAACCAAACAAAAGCCGATCCAGAATACGGCGGTATGGCTCAATCGTGACTTGTCGAGCGGCAATTGATTGACCGAGCTGGTCTTGTCGAGCGGTGCAGTTGTCATCGGGGCGTCGCTACAAACAAACCGGTGGGGCGAAACAGCAAAGTGAGAATGAGCACGACGAAGGAGACGATCACTGCGCGGGAGGGGTCGAGCCAGATACTGCTGTAGGCCTCAATCAGGCTTATGAAGATCGCCGCC
>JBASAH010000359.1:0-1940 GCA_049650505.1 Xanthobacteraceae bacterium | reverse complement strand
CGGCTATACCGTGCTTTGGGGCATGTGGGGCACCAACGTCGCCAATGGCGCGATCTACCCGCTCGATTTCGATCTCCTTAACGATTTCGAACCGGTGGCGCTGGTCGCCACGCAGCCGTTCCTGATCGACGCGCGCAAGACCATGCCGGCCAAAGACCTCAAAGAGCTGGTCGCATGGCTCAAGGCCAATGCCGACAAGGCGACGATGGGCACGTCCGGCGTCGGCAGCCCGAGCCATGTGGCCGGCGTGTTGATGGAGCAATTGGTCGGCGTGAAATGGCAGATGATCTCATACCGCAGCGCCGGCTTGGCGACGCAGGACCTGCTCGCCGGCATCACCGACATCCAGCTCGATACGCCGGCAGTGTCGCTCACCCATGTGCGTTCCGGCGATCTCAAAGCCTATGCGGTGACCGCCAAGGAGCGCATTGCGGTGGCGCCGGACATTCCGACCACCGATGAAGCCGGGCTGCCGGGATTTTATTTCTCGTTCTGGCACGCGATGTGGGCGCCGAAGGGCACGCCGAAACCGATCGTCGCCAAGCTCAATGCCGCGATCGTCGCCGCGCTTGATGATCCCGACACCCGCAAAAAGCTCATCGATCTCGCGCAAGTCATCTATCCGCGCGAACAACAGACCCCGGCGGCGCTCTACGCCTTCCAAAAGGCCGAGGTCGAGAAGTGGTGGCCGATCATCAAGGCGGCCGATATTAAGGCGCAGTAAACTTCTTCATCCTCCCCCACTGTTGTGGGAGAGGACTTGACAACTCGCATGTGAAAAACGGCGCAGCGCCGCCAGACCGCGCTTACTACTGCGGCTGGCTGTTCGGATTGTTCTTCTCGTTCTTCTTCGCCTCATGATGGCCGATCGCACAGCCGACCGCGGCGCCCATATAGCCGTGGTGACCGGCGAAATGACCCGCCGCGCCGCCGACCGCCGCACCTTTAAGGCAGCCCTTTGCGTCGGCGGAAACGCTCGTCAGCGCGAGCGCCAGCGCCAAAGCGGCGCAACCCAGAAAAATCTTCATTGCTCGAACTCCATTGCAGCCGTCCCAATGCTGCCGTCTCAATCCGCAGAGTTCGCTTTCGTTCCCGTCGTTCGCGGCCGAAACGACAGTGCGGGCGACGATTATCTATTTTTCTCCGCCAGCGCCTTGGCGCGGATTTTGGCGAGCGTCATTCCCGGCGTGATGGATTCGGGATCGATCGCCAAGCGCACGATCGCCGGCTTGCCCGAGGCCTCGGCCTCGCGAAAGGCTTGTGGAAAATCTTCGGTGCGCTCGACCGAAACGCCGAAGCCGCCGAAGGTACGGGCATAAGCAGCAAAATCCGGATTGCGCAAATCGGTCGCCGAGATGCGGCCGGGATAGTCGCGCTCCTGGTGCATGCGGATGGTGCCGTACATGCCGTTGTCGAAAATGATCGTGGTGAACGGCAGGCCGTACTGCACCGCAGTTGCGAATTCCTGGCCGTTCATCAGAAAGTCGCCGTCGCCGGCAACGCAGATTACCTGGCGCTGCGGATAAAGCCGCTTCATCGCCACCGCCGCCGGCACGCCATAGCCCATCGAGCCGGAGGCCGGCGCGACGTGCTGGCCGAAGCGGCGGAAGCGAAAGAAGCGGTGAATCCAGGCTGAGTAGTTGCCGGCGCCGTTGCACAGGATGGCGTCGGGCGCGAGATTGTCGCGCAGCCATACCATCACCGCGCCGAAATTCACCTTGCCCGGTTGTTCGGTCGGCTTGTCGGTCCAGGCCAGATAATCGGCACGCGCCGCATTGGCGTCACCCGCCGGCGCGCAAGCGAATTTCAGCGTTTCGAGCGCCGCGGTGAATGCGGTCGGCGTGGCATTGATCGCCAGCTGCGGACTATAGACGCGGCCCAGTTCCTCGGCGCCAGGATGCACGTGCACGAACGGCCGCTGCGGGCGTGGAATGTCGAAC
>JBASAH010000358.1:0-35996 GCA_049650505.1 Xanthobacteraceae bacterium | reverse complement strand
GCCATGATGAGGACCATGACAATGCGAGCAAAAGGACGAAGGCGATACGTTTCATTACGTTCACTCCGCTGCTCGCAACGCCATTCTCGCCCTGGCCGGCTGCGGTGCACCCACCCGCAGCCGCCGGTCCGAAAGTGATAAAGCGCCGCCTGTGAACATGATCATGGCGCCGAGCCAGATCAGTAGCACCTGCGGTTTTACGTACAATCGAACTGCGACGTTGCCGTTTTGCATCGGATCACCGAGCGAGAGATAGAGTTGGCTCACGCCACGCGTCATCAGCGCCGCTTCGGTGGTCGTCATGTTTCGGCTCGGGAAGCTGCGCCGGCTCGGCTCCATGACACCGATTAAGTCGCCGTTCATGCGGCGGACGACAAAACGGCCAACCATGTCGCGATAGTTTGGACCCTGCCGGTTGAACAAACCGTCAAAGGTGAGCCGGTAATGCGCGATCTCCAGAGTATCGCCGACTTTCATCTCGGCGATCCGCTCGCTGCCCCATGCGGTCGCGGCGACGATACCCAGCAACGTGACGCCAAGGCCGAAATGCGCAAATGCGGTACCCCAGGCCGAACGCGGCAAGCCGATGGCCCGCCGCAATGCGGCGCGAAACGGCACGCGCAAAAATAACGTGCGCTCCACAATATCGGTAATGGCACCGGCCATGACAAAGACGGCGAGTCCGGCTCCAAATGGCGCCAAGACAGGCCCGCCTTGTTTGAGTGCGAATGCCGTCGCGATCGCCAGCGCTGCCAGTATTGCCGCGGCCAACAGTCTTTGCGCCGCGCCCAGCAAGTCGCCGCGCTTCCACCCCATGAGCGGTCCAAACGGCATCACCACCATCAAAGGGATAAACAGCGGACCGAAAGTCGCGTTGAAGAATGGCGGACCTACGGAGATTTTTTGTCCGGTAAGCGCTTCAAGCGCGAGCGGATAAAGCGTGCCGACAAATACCGTGGCGCAGGCCGTAGTGAGAAAGAGATTGTTGAACACCAATGCGCCTTCGCGCGAAATTGGCGCAAACAAGCCGCCTTGCTTGAGAAGTGGTGCGCGCCAGCCATACAGTGCGAGCGCACCCCCGATAAAGACCACCAAGATGGCGAGAATAAACACGCCTCGCATCGGATCCGTCGCAAAGGCGTGAACCGATGTCAGCACGCCCGAGCGCACCAGGAAAGTTCCGATCAGCGACAACGAGAAAGCGATGATCGCGAGCAGGATTGTCCAAACTTTCAACGCGCCGCGTTTTTCCATGACAACCGCGGAATGCAACAGCGCTGTTCCGGCGAGCCACGGCATCAACGAGGCGTTCTCGACCGGATCCCAAAACCAAAAACCGCCCCAACCGAGTTCGTAATAGGCCCAGTACGATCCGCCGGCGATGCCGAGCGTCAGGCACATCCATGCGCCGAGCACCCACGGTCGAACCCAGCGCGCCCAAGCGGCATCGATGCGCCCTTCCAGCAACGCGGCGATGGCAAAGGAGAATGTGATCGAGAAGCCGACATAGCCCAGATAAAGCAGCGGCGGATGAAAAGCGAGACCAGGGTCTTGCAGGATCGGGTTGAGATCGCGGCCCTCGAATGGCGCTTGCGGAATGCGGACGAACGGATTGGACGTGGTCAGAATGAACAGATGAAACGCCGCCGCGATCCAGCCCTGGATGGCGAGCGCGTTGGCCTTGAGCGCCGCGGGCAGATTGTTGCCGAAGACGGCGACCAACGCGCCGAAAAACGCAAGGATCGACACCCACAGCATCATCGAACCTTCGTGGTTCCCCCAGATGCTGGTGAGCCGATAGATGAACGGCATTTGAGAATTGGAGTTCTCGAACACATTGAGGACGGAAAAATCCGAAATGACGTAGCAAGTGGCGAGCGCGGTAAAGGCCATTGCGACGAAGGCGAATTGCGCGAGAGCTGTCGGCGCGGCCATGCTCATCAAGACCGCATCGTTGGTCCGTGTGCCGACGATCGGCATTGTTGCCTGGATCAGCGCCAACCCGAGGGCCAGCATCAGCGCGTAGTGGCCCAATTCGGCAATCATCGCGCGCGCTTCCCTTGCGAGGTCGTAATCAGTCGGCGGTCGTCCGTTGCTGCCGCTATGCGGAGCTTGACACTCATTTGATCGCTCCGCTACCGGACGTCCCAACTTGGCGGCCGTAGTCGTCCTTCCAATGTCCTGATCGCTTTAAGGCATCAGCGACCTCTTTGGGCATATAGCTTTCGTCGTGTTTGGCGAGAATCGAGTCCGCCTTGAACGTGCCGCCTGCTTCAAGGGCGCCTTCGGCCACCACACCCTGCCCTTCCCGGAACAGATCCGGAAGCACGCCCTGATAGCTGACCGGAATGCCGTTTTTGCCGTCGGTCACTTCGAAACGCACGTTGAGATTATCGCCCTGCACCACACTGCCGTCCTTGACCAAGCCGCCAAGTCTGATACGCGTCCCCGGCCCGACATGCTTCTCCATGACGTCGCTCGGTGAATTGAAGAATACGATCGAATCTTGAAGCGCGTTGAGCATCAGAGCGACCGCGACGGCGAGCACGCCGACCCCGCCGCCGATGAGGACAAGACGCCGCTGCTTGCGGGTCATAACGGCCATCCCGACTGCATGCGGCGCTATCCCTCTAGCCCAAGACCTTTGACGAGATCGTCGATACGTTTGACCTGGTCAGGCCGATCGGCCAGCGCCCGCCGGGCATCGGCCGCAGCGCCTTTGGCCTTATCGCGATCTCCGAGGACCGCATAGGCGCGAACCAGGCGCATCCAGCCGTCCACATCATTACCGTCGGTGTGCAGTCTATCGGATAATCGCTGCACCATCCCACGTATCATTTCGGCGCGCTCGCCCTCAGCCATATTCTCCGCCGCGGCAACATCGGCTGCGCTCGGTCCTGCAGGACCGACCGGCTCCGCTCTTACGCGCGCCAAGGCGGCGCTTACAAAATCTCGCCACGACGCATCGGCGGGAGCGTCATCGAGAAGCGCGCGCCATTTTTGCGCGGCTGCATTGCGATCGCCGTCCTCCTCATCGGCAAGACCGAGAAAATAGCGCGCCTTAACATTGTGCGGGTCGCTCGCCGCGGCGCGCTGAAACGCAAGCTTCGCCTCATCGGTGACAATGCCATTGGCGGCAGCCACAAGTGCTTCACCGAGATCGGATTCACGTGTCGGGCTGTCGCCGTTGAGCGCGATTGCCTTCTTGTGTGCCACTACCGCATCGGCAAAACGGCCGAGCCGCAAATAGACCGGAGCGATTACCTCCCAGCCGGCGCCGTCGTTCGGATCGCGCGCGAGGTGAGTCTCGACCTGGCTGACCAGGCTGGCGATTGACCGACCTTCTTCCGGCTCACTGGACCGAGCAAACGCGGATCGTGCCGGAACGCTGGGCGATCCAAGTTTCAAGTAAAGGCCAAGTGCAACAAGCGGCACAATTACGACCGCTGCGCCGGCGGCGCGCCGCCGCCGCGCACTGACGCCGACGCTGGACCGCTGCGGCACGGAAGTTTCGGCTTCCGCAGCAGCCAGCAAGCGTCGCGATATTTCGATCCGAGCGGATTCAGCCTCCGCCTCGCCGATCAGGCCCGCGGCGCGGTCGCGCTCGATCTCTTGGAGCTGGTCCGCATACACCAGCCACTCGCTGCCGGTTGAACCGGCCGGCTTTCGTCCGAGCGGGTAGAGAACAGCAAAGACCGCCGCAGCCGTCATCACCGCGAAAATGATCCAAAGCGTCATTATTCGAAGCGCCTCAATTTCCAAGCAACCCGTTCGAACATCCGGGCTGCCAAAAGCGCCAATCTTATTGCGCCCGGTACGGCGCTGCGCGGTTACATCACGCTGTGAATACGGCCGCAATGGGAGTTCGCGCGCGGCAATTGCGCACTGCCGCGGTCCTCGCGCCGTGCGCTAGACGAAACAAGGGTGCCGCGAATGATGCCGCTAAAAGACGGGCTCTATTGCGGCGAACCGACACAAACGGCCACCAAAGGCGTATTCGCGGCACTCGGTACCGGGCCGCAGGACGCGCCCCTTTCGCTGAGGAATTGCGCCTGATTGCGCGTCGCCCCGCAATAGGCTGTGACCAGGATTTCGTTGTCCTGGCATTGCACCGAGCATCCCGAAACGCAGTCCGAACGAATGACCCTGATGCTCGGGCTGGGCGGACCCGGTGGACCTTTTTCGCCCTGTGGACCAGGGGGTCCCGGCGGCCCGGGCGGGCCGGCCGGACCTACATCGCCTTTGGGACCCTGGGGTCCGGGCGGACCTTGATCGCCTTGCGGGCCCTTGCCACAGGCGGCTAAGCCGGCGAGCAACGCCACTGCTAGTGCGACATGCGACACGCGCATCGTTGCACTCCCCCCAGAAAAGCCGCTGCTATATCCCGTTTAGAAGATCAAACTCGGCAGCTTGGCGCAAGGACGGAGACTGATAGCCGCCGGCACACTGGTAGCTATGGAATGGTTTGTTTAACCTGCCGGTTTCTCATGACCAAATCAGAATTGAACTGGCGAGACGAATAATGACAGCGAAGAAATGCATCGCGATCTCAGTACTGACACTCGCATTGGCGGCGGCACTCGCCGTGTTAGCTCCTGCTGCACGCGCGGACGATTACCCGGCACGCGTGGTGAAGATCGTGGTGCCCTTCCCTGCCGGCGGCACCGCCGACATCATGCCGCGCATCATTGCCGAGCGGCTGTCGCGCAAATGGGGCCAGACGGTCATTATTGAGAACCATACCGGCGCGGGCGGCAATATCGGCGCCGAACTCGTAGCGAAGTCCGAGCCCGACGGGCACATCTTGTTGGCTTCGCCGCCGCCGCCATTGGTCATCAATCAGAATCTCTATCCGCACCTTGAATTCGATCCGCTGCAATTCGTGCCTATCATTGTCATGGCGCGCGTGCCGAACGCGCTCGTCGTCAACCCGGATAAAATTGCCGCCAACAATGTGAAAGATTTCATCGCCTATGCCCAGGCGAACTCTGGCAAAGTGACGGACGCCACGCAAGGCAACGGGACAACTTCCCAGCTCACTTCCGAAATGTTCCAGATGATAGCGCATGTGAAGCTGCAAAACGTGCCCTATCGCGGCTCGGCACCGGCGCTCAATGATCTTGTCGCCGGTAGCGTCGACTGCATGTTCGACAATCTCGGCGTCTCATTGCAGCTCGTTAAAGCAGGCAAATTGAAGCTTATCGGTGTCGCGTCGCCGCAGCGCATGGCGAGCCTGCCCGACGTACCGGCGATCGCCGAGACCTTGTCCGGTTTCGCCTCCGTGACCTGGTACGCGATTGTCGCGCCGCCGCGCACACCGGCCGCGGTCGTGAACAAGGTCAATGCCGGCGTCAACGAGGCGCTCCAGGATCCGGAGGTTCAAAAACGTCTCGCTGAGCTTTCAGCAGAACCTGTGGGCGGCACACCAGAAGCGACGGCCGCCTACCTAAAACAGGAAACCGAGCGCTGGAAGAATGTCATAACGACCGCACATGTGACGATTGATTAAGACAGACAGCGGGATCGGCCTGGACGATGAAACATAGCGTCAATCGCATTCTGACCACCCATGCGGGTAGCCTGCCGCGTCCGCCGGAATTTCTCGATCTTTTCAAGGGCGGCGACAGCGCGATGTTCGAGCAGCGCAGCAGTGCCGAGCGTCTACACAATGCGGTGAGCGAGATCGTGCGCCGGCAAGCCGAGCTTGGCATCGACGTGGTCGACGATGGCGAATTTGGCAAGCCGAGCTTCGTCAGCTACATCAACGAAAGGCTCGGCGGCTATGAGGTCGACACGCACGCCGGGCCTCGCAACCAGTGGGCCAGTTCGCGCGAGGGCCTTTCCTTCCCCGAATTCTACGCGCAGATCCATCCGGCCTCGACCCATATCCACATGATCTGCACGGGACCGATCACTTATAAAGGCCACGCGCAGCTCAAACGCGACATCGCCAATCTCAAAGCGGCACTGCAGGGCGTTTCGGTCGAAGAAGCTTTTATGCCGGCAATCTCGCCGTCGAATGTCGAGGACTGGCAAAAAAATGCCTATTACAAATCGCAGGAGGAATACGTTTTTGCCATCGCGGAAGCGATGCGCGAAGAATACAAGGCAATCGTCGATGCCGGTTTTCTGGTGCAGATCGACGATCCGCGTCTCGTCACCTATTACATCCTACATCCCGAGGCCAGCGTCGCCGACTGTCGCAAATGGGCGGAAGTGCGTGTCGCCGCGCTCAATCATGCACTGCGTGACATTCCCGTGGAGAAGATTCGTTTCCACACTTGTTACGGCATTAATATGGGGCCACGCATCCATGACATGGAGCTCAAGGATATCGTCGACGTCATCCTGAAAATCCGCGCCGGCGCCTATTCCTTCGAAGCTGCAAACCCGCGGCATGAACATGAATGGAAGGTGTGGAAGGACGTGAAGCTGCCAGACGGCAAAATCCTCATTCCCGGCGTCATCTCGCACTCGACCATTCTCGTCGAGCATCCGGAGCTCGTCGCCGAGCGTATCCTGCGCTACGCGCAAATCGTCGGCCGTGAAAACGTGATTGCCGGATCCGATTGCGGCTTCGCCACTTTCGCGGGCTCCAAGGAAGTGCATCCGTCGATTGTCTGGGCAAAACTCAAGGCGTTGTCCGACGGCGCCCGCATTGCTTCCAGGCAACTGTGGCGCAATTAGCCTGAAGTCCTCAAGCGCGTCGCAGTAAAGCCGCCATCGACGCAAATTGTCTGGCCGGTCACATAGCCGGATTTGCGCGCATCGAGCAAAAAGACCGCCGCACTCGCGACCTCGGCAGGCGTCCCGTAGCGCTGCTGCGGAACGAGGTCGACCCAAGCCGCGCGAGCTTTCTCCGAGTGCATCTCTTTCACCATCGGCGTGTCTATCGGTCCAGGCGCGATTGCGTTGACGCGAATGCCGAGCGGCGCGAACTCCAACGCCAGAATCTTGGTCATTACGATGACGCCGCCCTTTGACGCTCCATAAGCCGTGCGGCCCTGATTGCCCACAAGCCCCGAGACCGATGCCAAGTTGACAATGGCGCCGGCGCCGCGCCCGCGCATTGCTTTCGTCGCTTCGCGCGCGACGAGAAAGCTTCCGAGCAGATTTACATCGAGAACTTGGCGAAAGATTTCCGCGCTGGTCTCAAGCGCGGGGATATCGCGCGCGATCCCGGCCGAATTGACGACGCCGGCAAGCGGGCCAAAATCGCTTTCACACGCAGCGACCGCCTTTACGACCGCATCCTCATCAGCAACATCAAAGCGCTCGAAGCGCAGTTCGGGGCGATGCCCGAGCTTTTCGCGCACCGAGGCGAGATTGCGCTCGCTGACATCGGCACAGATTGCGCGCCAGCCCTCGGCGAGAACGGCTTCGACTACAGCAAATCCAATTCCCGAAGCGCCGCCGGTTATAAGGATTGCTGGCGCCGTGCTCATCGCGCTTACGCCTCGGCCGCTGTTTTCTCGCCGGAGCGCAGACAGCCGCGCGCCTCGAGTTCGGCGCGGATCATCTTTTTGGTGATCTTGCCATAGCCTGACCTGGGCAACTCGTTCCAAAAAAACACGCGCTTGGGAAGCTTGTATCGAGCCACTTTCGGGGCGAGCCATGCCAGCAATTCAGGCTCGTTAAGCTCCGCATCCGGCCGCAGCACGCAGACGGCGATGCCGACTTCGCCCCACAGCTTGTCCGCCACGCCGACGATCGCGGCCTCGGCGATGGCCGGATGCGTCAGCATCTTCTCTTCGATCTCGCGCGGATAGACGTTCGATCCACCGGAAATGTACATGTCGGAGGCGCGGCCGGTGATGTAGAGAAAGCCCTGTTCGTCGAGATGACCCAGATCGCCGGTGCGGAACCAACCGTTGCGAAATGCCTTCGCGTTGGCTTCCGGATTGTCGTAGTAGCCCGCAAAGACGGCAAGTCCGCACACGCAAATCTCGCCTGTTTCGCCGGGCGGAAGCTCGCGGCCGTTCTCATCCTGTATTGAAACTTGCATGCCGGTGCGCTCAAAACCACAGGTGCCGATCTTGGTCTCGGGCCCGTCGTCCGGATCGTGCAGGTCGGTTGGTAGTACTGTGATATTGCCGGTCACTTCGCCCAGACCGAAATACTGGACGAGAACTTTTCCCAGTTTGGCCAGTGCCCGCTTCTGGTCCTCGCGATACATCGGCGCACCGGCATAGATCACATACCGCAGCGATGAGTGATCGTATTTCTCGGCGGCCGGATGCTCGGCGAGCATTTTCAAGATCGTGGGCACCGTGAACATGTTGGTCACGCGCCATTGTTCGACCAATTGCCACGCTTCCTGGGGATCGAATCTATCCCCCGAGGGCAGTACGGTCTTCGCCCCGCGTGCGACTTGCGCAAGCGCATGAATGCCGGCGCCGTGCGAAAGCGGCGCGACCGCAAGCGAAACATCGCGATGCGTAGTGCCGGGCATCAGATCGCACAGATGATTGGTGACGACGAAGCCCATCTGGCCATGCGTCAGTACGGCCGCTTTCGGTCGCCCGGTCGTGCCCGAGGTGAAAAAGAACCAGCACGAATCGTCGCGATCGACTTCGGCAACGGGAACGAAGCGTCCCTCATAAGCGGCGACCAGCGCATCATAATTGTCGCCAAAGTTTGAGGTTCCGATCGCGACGACAAATTTGATCCCCTGCTCCATTGCAGTGCGCGCATGAGCGGGGAATTCGCCGCCACAGATCATTGCCGTAGCGCCGCTGGCGCCAGCGAGATAAGCGACCTCCTCGGCCGTCAAACGAAAATTCGTCGGTACCCAAACAGCGCCGAGCCGGAAGCAGACGAACATCGATTCGAGAAATTGATTCGAATTCCTCGCCTGCACCAGAACGCGATCCCCCTTGCCCACGCCGCGCGCGGCAAGTGCCGCAGCCATCGCTTCGACGCGGGCCCCCATTTGGGACCAAGTCCAGGTCCGCTCGCCCCAGACCAAAGCAATTTCGTTCGGGTACCGTTTTGCCGATTGCCGTAAAAAATGCGTAAGGTTCATGACGCGCCGCGAGCACGGCGCGAGGCCGCCTTCCGGAACGTCTGTGCTCATCTTCGGTCTCCGTAAGGTTCAGTCGAGGAAACCGATCGAGATCCACGGCACGGCCGCGACGATGATCGTTCCGATCACCAACGCGAGCAGGTAGCCACAGATCGGCCGCATGCCGGCGACCGGCTCGACCCGGCCGATTGCGCAGGCGGCATAATATCCAACACCGAACGGCGGCGCGAACAGGCCGATGCCCATCGCCAGGATGACGACCATCGCATAGTGCACCTCATGGATACCGACCGCCTTGGCGATGGGAAACAAAAGCGGCCCAAACAGCACAATGGCCGGAATGCCTTCCAGCACGGAGCCCAGCACAACGAAGGCGGCGATCGAGGCGGCCATGAAACTGGCTGCACCGCCGGGCAAGCCGGTCATTGCCGCAGCGAGCGTACGCGAGAAACCGGATTGGGTGAGGCCCCAGGCCATCGCCGTCGCCGTGCCAATGATGAGGAGGATCGCTCCCGAGAGACAGGCGGTTGACACCAGCATCGGCCGCAGCGCCGCCCAATCGAAGCGCCGGTAAACGACAAGCCCGGCGGCGACGGAATAAATGATGCCAATAGTCGACACTTCGGTCGCGGTGGCGACGCCCTCGACAACCGCCGCCCGGATCAGAAAGGGCAGCGCGAGGGCTGGCAGGGCGACGACAAAGCTGCGAAGGATCTCGCGCTTACTGGCGCGGGTGACTTGGCTGAGATCCTCGCCGCGGTATCGCCGGCGGATCACAAAACACAACAGACAAGCGAGCACGATCGCCGGCAGAAGCCCGCCGGTGAAGAGTGCCGCAATCGACACGCCGGTCACTGAACCGATGGTGATAAGAACCAAACTCGGTGGAACGGTCTCGGTTTGCGCGCCAGTCGCCGATAACAGCGCAACCAGATCACCGGGTTTGGCGCCGCGTGCCTTCATTTCGGGAAACAGGACGGGCGCGACCGCCGCCATATCGGCGGCCTTCGAGCCGGAAATGCCCGATACCAAATACATACCGGCAACGAGAACAAAATGCAGTCCGCCCCGGACATGGCCTAACAGGTCGGCCAAAAATCCAACTAACGCGCGAGCCATCCCTGTCATCTCGATGAGCAGTCCGAGAAACACAAAGAGCGGAACGGCAAGCAAAATCAGGTGGCTCATGCCTTCATCCATGCGCCCGACCAGCACCATCAGCGGAGTGTGGGTTGCCAAGGCGAGGTAACCGAATATCGCCAAGCCGAAGGCAAATGCGATCGGCACGCCGGCGAAAACGGCGGCAGCGACCACCCCGACGAAAAAGATCAGCAGATTGAGGTTGCCGAGCCGGGCAAACAATGGAGCGCCAAGCCAGAACAGCGCTACAACGAGCGAAATCAGGCCGAGCGATAAAATAATCGTCCTGGCGGGTGCAACACGGGTCAACCGCAACAGCGCAAAGACGATCATTAATCCAATTCCGGCTGGCAGCGCGGCTGCCCGCCATGCATCGGTGATCTGCAACGCGGAAGTCGTGATCGGCAGTTCGTCGCTGGCATACTGGAAGGCGGGCCAAACGATCAGCAGTAGAAAGGCAAGCGAGGCTCCGGTCGCGAGGCTGTCTAGCATAGCGCGCGCCGGCCCGGGCAGCATGCCGACACACGCCGTCATGCGCATATGTTCGTCGCGGTGGAACGCGATCACCGCGCCGAGCATGGCCAGCCACAAGAACAGTGTCGAGGCCAACTCATCCGACCAAACCAGCGGCCGGTCGAAGACGTAGCGGGAGATCACGCCGCCAAACAAGATTGCAATTTCGGCAATGACCAGACCCGCCGCCGCGATCTCGACTGCCGAGCCGACCGAGGATTCGATCGTAGCAGTCACCGATCGCGCCGTGATCGCACCGTCATGAGATGGCCGAAGAGCTGGCGACCCGGTATCGGCGGTCACGCGAGCTTACCCGCCGATTTCTCCAGGAGGCTCCATGCTTCCTCGCCATATTTGCTCTTCCATTCAGTGTAAAAGCCGGCGGCACGAAGCTTGCTGCGGAATGGCGCGGGATCAGGCCGATTAAAAACAAGGCCCTTCGCACTGAGGTCCTGCTGCAAGCTGGCATTGAGCTTGGCGACATCGTCGCGTTCCTTCAGACCGGCGGCGTTGATGTGCTTGGCCACAATGGTGCGGACATCGTCCGGCAGGCTTTGCCAAGCGCGTTGGTTGGCCAGGAACCAAAAGCCGTCCCACATGTGATTGGTCAACGAACAATACTTCTGCACTTCATAGAGCTTCGCGGTTGCGATGATTGCCAGTGGATTTTCCTGGCCGTCGACAATTTTAGTCTGCAGCGCCGAATAGACTTCGTTGAAATTGATCGATGCCGGCGATGCATCGAAAGCCTTGAACATCGAGGTCCATAATGGTGACGGCGGGACCCGCAGCTTCATGCCGCGGAAATCGTCCGGCGTCGCGACCGGCTTGGTGCTCGTTGTAGTTTGACGAAAGCCATTGTCCCAAATCTTTTCCATGGCGATCAGGTTTGCCTTGACGATTTGAGCGCGGATATAGGCGCCGAGATCTCCGTCCATCGCCTTCCAGACCGTGTCGTAATCGGCGAAGGCGAAGCCCATGCCGTTGATCGAAGCCGCCGGAACGAGTGTCGATAGAATGAGGCCGGAAAGCGTAAAGAACTCGACGCCACCGGAGCGGATTTGGCTAAGCGTATCGGTGTCCGATCCCAATTGGCTGCTCGGGAAGATCTGAAGATCGAAACGGCCGTTGGTCTCCTGTTTGATCGCCGCGGCCATCTCGCGGGCGCGAACGTTCATCGGGTGCGCTTCTGGAAGATTGTTGGCGTATTTGTAAACCCACTGCGCCTGCTGGGCGCGCGCAATGCGCGGCGCAGTGACGGACACCAGCAGGATAGAGCCGCCGGCAAGCATACGGCGGCGACTAACTTTCATTCTTGCTTTCATGGCGAACTCTCCGGCTGATCTGTCATTGATTTGCAGCCGCTTGGCTGTCACTTGGCGGCGTGTTTTGGCAGTTAGGCCGCCAATCGTGCACGCGCAATCTGGTCGAACGCAAGCGGGACAAAGTGTGTGGGCTTTGAGTTTGTGAAAAGTTTCAACCGCCGGGTAAGGCCAGTTCCGCGCGCAGGCCGCCAATCGGCGCGGTGCCGAGCGTGAGCACACCTCCATAGAGCCGGGCAAGCTCCACCACTATCGACAATCCCAGGCCCGAGCCGGGTTTTGTCTCGTCGAGACGTTGGCCTCGCAAAGCGACCTGCTCGCGTTGGCTGGGCGAGAGACCCGGCCCGTCATCGTCAACGATGATACGCACCCGCGCCTTCTCGCCCTCGCCAGCCAGCTGATCGGCTAAGACCTCGATGGCGACCCGCGAGCGCGCCCATTTGCAGCCATTGTCGACAAGATTGCCGACCATTTCCTCAAGGTCCTGCTGCTCGCCGTGGAAGTGCGCGTGCTCGGGCACGTCGACGTCAATGGCGATCTCGCGTTCGCGATGAAGCTTCTCCATGCTGCGCGCCAGCGCCGTCACGACCGGTGGAACATTGACCAGCGCGCCGATCCTCGTCGAGCGGGCGGCAAGCCGCGCCCGCTCAAGCTGGCGCGCCACCTGATCGCGCATGATGTCGGCCTGCTCGAGCACTTTTTGCGCAAGCGAATCGCTGCCCCGTGTTGCCGCCTCGTTGACGATGACCGAGAGCGGCGTTTTGAGTGCGTGGGCGAGATTACCCACGTGGGTGCGCGCGCGCTCGACGATCTCCCGATTGGCCTCGATCAGCGCATTGGTTTCGCGCGCCAACGGAGCAATTTCGACCGGAAATTCGCCTTCCAACCGTTCGGCGCGGCCGGAGCGGATCGCGGCGAGACTTTCGGAAATGCGCTTTAACGGAGCCAACCCGAACCGCACCTGCAAAGCGGTGGTCAACAGCAGCGCCAATGTGAGCGCGGTGAAGGTGATGATGATAGCGCGGCTAAAATTGTGCGTTTCCTCGTCGATTTCCGAGGCGTCGCCGGCTACTGCTACAAAGTAGCGGCCGTCCGCTCCGAGATCGATACTGCGCTCGACCAGTCGCAAATCCTGATCCTCGGGACCGCGCGCGTAGCCCTGGCGGTATTCAGACTCCGCTGCCGAGCGATCAACCGCCAAGCGCGGCAGGTTGGAATCCCATAACGAACGGGAGGAATGCACCTCCGGCGTTTTGCTGTCGAGACGCGTGACCTGCCAGTACCAGCCCGACAGGGGCAATTCAAACAGCGGCTCGCCGATCGATTGAGGAAATTTGTCGCCACTGTCTTCGGGTGAGGCGACGTCCGCCACTAGTGTGCGCAGGTAAACGTCTAACCGCCGATCGAACGCCCGCTCCACGGCATGGCGATAAAGCGTCGACAGCGCAATCCCGGTGATGATCAATATGACCACCGTCCATGCCGTGGCCCACAGGAACAAGCGGACCGCCAGCGAATTAGTGCGCATTGGGCGGCGTCAGCAAATAACCGAGTCCCCTCACGGTTTGGATGACGTCAACGCCGAGCTTCTTGCGAATACGCCCGACGAAGACCTCAATCGTATTGGAGTCGCGGTCAAAGTCCTGATCGTACAAATGTTCGACCAGTTCGGTGCGGGAGACGACCCGCCCGGTGTGATGCATGAGGTAGGACAATAGCCGGTATTCGTGCGACGTGAGTTTGATCGGATTGCCGTCCACCGCGACGCGCCCGGTGCGCGTATCGAGCCGAACCGGGCCGCAGGTAAATTCACTCTTCGCGTGTCCCGCCGAGCGGCGAAGCAGCGCGCGTACACGCGCCAGCACTTCTTCAAGGTGGAACGGCTTTGCAACGTAATCGTCGGCGCCGGCATCAAAGCCCTGCACCTTGTCGCTCCAGCGATCCCGCGCGGTGAGAATCAAAACCGGCATAGCGCGTCCGGCGCGCCGCCAAGCTTCGAGCACCGAAATGCCGTCCATTTTTGGCAAGCCAATATCGAGAATTACAGCGTCGTAAGGCTCGCTCTCGCCAAGATAGTGACCCTCTTCGCCGTCGAAAGCGCGATCGACGACGTAACCTGCGTCGGTCAACGCAGTCGCAAGCTGCCGATTGAGATCGGGATCGTCCTCGACAACAAGAAGCCGCAAGATTTGCTCCGCTCAGCGCCCGCCGACAAGCGTACCCTTAGTCGCATCGACGACTATTCGCGCCACTTTGCCATCGCGGGCGAGAACTGTCAGCACATAGACGAGCCCGTCCTGCCCGTGACATAGCCGCGCCCGTACTACCGAGCCGGGCATCCGGTTCTTCGCCGCCTGTATTGCGGCCGCCAAGCGGATCACAGTACCGGATGTAGTCTCGGTGCGGCGCTCCTTCTGATCGAGGCAGACATGCCCGGCCGGGGCACGGGCCGGTCGTGCCGGCTCTTCGGCGCGTGCGGAGGCAACAACGACAGCCAACCCGAGCATCAAGGGGGTGGCAAAAGCGAATCGTTCCACGGCAGCCATGATATGTGTGTTCTAGGCGGGCTGCAGTGAACCCTCCGTGAACGGCTGATTTAGGGCAGACTTGCCGCGCCGGGGCCGGATAAGCCGCCGTTTCCCAAATAGACCGAGGGCATGATGACGGCATTGAGCAGCGCGGTCCGGCGGTGCTGCTGCCGATTCGCCATTCTCGTCATCGTCACGGCGGCCGGATTCGCCATCCTCGCAATTTCGCAAAGCGGGCGCGCGATGGTCGGCGGTGCACCAACCGCGGCCACCGATTTCGGGCGCTCGGTCGTCATGATTCTCGGCTCCTCTGGTACGGCGTGCACTGCAACCGCAATCGGCCTCGACCTTTTGCTGACTGCCGCGCATTGCGTGCAGCCGGGGTCCGATTACAAGCTTGTCGGCAGCGAACCGGGTCAGCCATTCTCAAGGCCGTTGCCCGCATCGAGCGTCATCCGCAATTCGATATGCAGCGCCTACTCAGCCATCTCGCGACCGCAGATGTCGCGCTGATCAAGCTAGCCGAACCGCTTCCGGCGCAAATCCCCCTGGCGCGGATCGGCGGCAAAAGTGAAACGATCAAGGTTGGCGATACCCTCGTGGTTGCCGGCTATGGTGTGACCGTACGCGGCGATGGTCGGACCGGCGGCACGGTCCGCGCCGCACTGCTGATCGTCACCGGGCAACCGGGGTCGCTGCAGATCAGGCTGTTCGATCCGGTCAGCAAGGGACTGAGTGCCGGGTTAGGTGCCTGCGCTGGCGATTCGGGGGCTCCGACTTTTGCCGGCTCTGGCAAAGATCTCAGAATTATCGGCGTGGTGAGCTGGTCGACGGGTCCGAATTTAACGGCAGGCTGCGGCGGTCTGACCGGGATCACGCCGCTCCTACGGTATCGCGGTTGGATTGTTGATACCGCGCGAAAACTCGGCACTCCGCTCGCGCCGTAACACCCTAGGCTGCTATTCGGATCTGAGAGCGGGGCCATGCAGCGGCCGTTCTTGAACTGCGAGCAAACTGAAAAACGCAATTGCAAGACAGATCACAGCGGCGATAAACACCCAGTGAAATGCGGGCGCCAGATCGCCGTGCGCGCTAGCCAACCCTTCCAATGTCGTCACTCCCGCACCATCCGGCCGGCCGCCGAGCACAATGGCGCCGAAGATCGCTACGATGATCGCGCCGCCGAGTGTGCGGAAAAAGTTGAGCGTGCCGGTTGCAGTGCCAAGCTGGTGTGGCTTGACTGCATTCTGCATGACAATTGTGCTCATCGGATACATCGGCCCAACCCCGCAACCAAGCACAAACAGCAGCAGCACGAGCTGTGTGATTGACTGATTTATTGGATCCGCAGCAAGAATGCCGAGTGCGATCGCTGCGAAAAACAGCCCTGCTAGCGGTACCCGCATGTAATGGGCAAGGCGCACCATCAACCGCGCAGCCGTTAGCGAACCGACCACTGTTCCTGCCATGAACGCGATAAGCGCCAATCCGGACGAGCTCGCCGACAGGCCGAGCACGGTCTGGCAGTAAAGCGGCGTGTAGATGGTGATCCCGATGATCGTGCCGACACCGAAAAACGCCGCGCAGGTGATCATGCTGGTGACGCGGTCGTGCAGTATCGTGAGCGGAATGAATGGCTCACGCGCAGTCAAAAGGCGCGCTCCAAACAAGGCCCAGAGCACGGCCGATCCGAAAAACAAAGCGACGATAGGCCAAGAATTCCACGGATAATGCGTGCCACCCCAAGCGAGCGCCAGCATCAACGACAACCCCGCACCGACCATCAAGACGGCGCCGACCACATCGAGCTGGTGCGGACGTTCGTTGCGCGGCAGTTGCCGTAGAGAGCGCTCGCTCATCACCAGAGCAACGGCGCCGAGCGGCAGATTGATCCAGAATATCAGCGACCAATGCAGTTGATCGGTCAGAAATCCGCCGAGAACCGGGCCAAGGATGCTGGCGCTCATAAACATGATCGAGGTTCGACCCTGTATCACCGGCCGCTCGCGCGGTGAGAGCAGATCGGCGATGATGGTCTGCGCGATCGGCAGCAAGCCGCCGCCGCCGAGGCCTTGAAGTCCCCGCGCAAGGACCAGCAGCCAGATCGTCGGCGCCAACGCGCAGGCGATCGAACCGCCGATGAAAATCGCGATTGCCCACAGCAGAACGGGGCGGCGGCCGTATATGTCCGACAATTTTCCGAACAGCGGCGTCGTCGCCGTGACCGCCAGCAAGTAGGCCGTGACCACCCAGGACAATTCGTCGACGCCGCCAAGGCTCCTGCCGATCGCCGGCAGTGCCGGTGCGACGATGGTTTGCTCAAGCGCAGAGAGAAACATCGCCAGCATGATGCCGGCAACGATTGCGCGAACCGCGGCATGGTCGGCTGGGGCCGTCGCATGCGATGCCGCGGAAAGTTCGGCCGCAACAGCGGCCGGCGCGACATTCACGAGATCTTCGGGTCCGGCGCGCGTACTCATCTCAAACTGCTGGCTCGCCATCCACTTGGCGGCCGCCCGCTCGCTTTACAAGAAGACTTTGCGCAGACCAGGAGTGCACCGGTATTCGCTAGCCGCGGCGGCGCGCTCGACGCGGCAATTTCAGCGGCCAATTGACGATGTAGTCTTCCAATTCTTCGTCAGGCACTTCGAGCTCGGTCGCGCGTATGCGTCCGCGCACCGATACCCCAGCAATGTGGACGGTATCTGGGTCGCCCGAAACCAATGGATGCCACCAATAGAGGTCCCGTCCCTCGCCGAGCAGCACATAGGCGCAAGACGGCGGCAGCCATTTGATCGTCTTGAGGCTTTCGGGGGTGAGCTGGACGCAATCTTCAACGCGATCCAGGCGACGCTGATAATCGCTACAACGGCAACTGTGTCCATCCAACAGCCGGCAGCCTACATCAGTGTAATAGGTCTTTTCGGCCGATTCCTCCTCCTCGAGCTTATTGAGGCAGCAGCGGCCACACCCATCGCAGAGGCTTTCCCACTCCGAATCAGTCATTTCGCTCAATGGCTTGCGTCGCCAAAATGGAACCTGATCGGCGTTATCGGTATTACTTGCCATGGTGTTCTCCGCGCGCCATGAACCTATGCCAAATTTGCCCGTAATTTCCATGTACTGTGCCAGTTCAAATGCGCCGGGTTCAACTAAACCATGGCCGGCGAAATGCCGCTTCGCTAGAAGGACAATAGACTTGCTTGCCGCACAGTTGCTCGCCGCACAGTTGCTTGCCGCCGTTTACCGGAGCACACGATCGTGACAGATATGTTCCCCGATCCGGACGAGGACTGGCGGCCCAGACTTAAGCGGCTCCTTCTCGATATTGACGCGCGGATCGATTCCGCAATATTCCAGGCCGGCAAGTGGACCCGCGAGATTTATGAGCGGTTTACCGCTTTCATGGACCGCGCCCATGTCGCCGGATGGCGGCGCTGGCTACTGGTCGAACCGTTCTCCGAAATGGCAACGCTAGGAACCGGGGGTCTCCTTCTCCTGTTGGCGCTAGCGATCCCTTCTTTCCGACAAACTTCCGATGACGATTGGCTGAAAAAATCCGATCTGGCGGTGACCTTCCTTGACCGCTACGGCAATGAAATCGGCAGCCGGGGCATCAAGCATACCGAATCGGTGCCGCTCGAAGATTTTCCGGATCAAATGATCAAGGCGGTGCTGGCGACCGAAGACCGCCGTTTCTATGAGCATTTCGGCATCGACATTCAGGGCGTGTTTCGCGCCTTTGTCACCAACACCCAAGCGGGCGGCGTCGTCCAGGGCGGCTCGACCATCACGCAACAGCTCGCGAAAAATCTATTCCTGTCGAACGAACGCACCTACGAGCGCAAGATCAATGAAGCCTTTCTGGCTCTCTGGCTGGAAGCGCATCTGAACAAGAATGAAATTCTCAAGCTCTATCTCGACCGCGCTTACCTCGGCGGCGGCGCCTTCGGAGTGGACGCCGCAGCGCGCTATTATTTCGGCAAATCGGTGCGCGACCTGACCTTGGCCGAAGGCGCGATGGTCGCCGGTCTCTTTAAGGCGCCGACCAAGTTCTCGCCGCTTATCAACTTGCCGGCGGCGCGCGCCCGCGCCAACGTCGTCCTCGATAATCTTGTCGAGAACGGCTTTATGACCGAAGGCCAAGTCTACGGCGCCCGCCGCAATCCAGCGACGCCGATCGATCGCGCCATCGAGGACACGCCGAACTATTACCTCGACTGGGCTTTCGACGAGATGCGCAAGCTCGTCGATACCTTGCCGAAATCCGTTACGTCGCGCTCCTTCGTCGTACGCACCGCGATCGATACCAATCTTCAGCGTTACGCGGAGCGCGAGGTGGAATCCGCATTACGGCAATACGGCCGCGATTATGGCGCCAGCCAAGTGGCGGTCGTAATCGGCGATCTCGATGGTGGCGTGCGGGCAATGATCGGCGGGCGTGATTACGGCACGAGTCAGTTCAACCGCGCGACCGATGCGCTGCGCCAGCCCGGCTCCTCTTTCAAGCCTTACGTGTATGCCACCGCTTTGGCAAACGGCTTCAAGCCAACTTCGGTCGTTGTCGATTCACCGGTTTGCATTGGCAACTGGTGTCCGCACAACTATTCCGGCGGCTATTCCGGATCCGTGACGTTACTTGAAGCCATCACCCATTCGATCAACGTCATTCCGGTCAAACTGTCGATCATGCTTGGCAACGGTAATCCCAAGCTCGGTCGCGCCATGATCGTACAAAATGCGCGCAATTTCGGCATTCGCGCGCCGCTGCCGGATACGCCCTCTCTGCCGATCGGCGCCGATGAAGTGTACGTCTACGAACACGCAATGGCCTATGCGACCTTTCCGAATCTCGGCCGCGCCGTCGCGCCGCATGCTGCGCTCGAAGTCCGAACCGATTCCGGAGAATTGGTCTGGCGGTTTGACCGTGACGGTCCAAAACCGAAACAAGTGATCAGTCCGGAAGTCGCCATCGACATGATCAAAATGATGAACTCTGTGGTTGAAAACGGCACCGGGCGGCGGGCGCAGCTCGATGGTATTCCCACTTGCGGCAAGACCGGCACCACAAACGATTGGCGCGACGCCTGGTTCGTTGGCTATACGGGAAATTTCGCCGGCGCGATTTGGATGGGCAATGACGATTATTCGCCGACCAAACGCATGACGGGCGGTACGCTCCCAGCGGCGACATGGCACAACATCATGGCCTACGCGCATCAGGGCGTAGAGCTGCGGGCTCTGCCCGGCTTGCCGCCGCCGCAACACGCGCCCGCCATCGCTGATTCCTCATTCAAGGGCGGCGACCAGCCCAATGCAGTGTTGCTGACGCGCAAAGGAACCGAGGCGCTTATTCATGTGGAGCGCGTCCTGGATGACGCCGTTCACGCTTTGTCTGCGCAAGCCGCGCCAGGCGGCTCGTTTGGCAGCCTCGGCAGCGGCGCAAACGATGCCAGCGGGCGAACCAACACTCTTGCAACGGCCGTTGACCGCAACGCTCCCGTCACTCCAAGTGGTCAGTAACGTCCTCGACAAAGAAAAACTCAAATAGCGGCGATGCGTCTACTGTTTGGTTCGTGCTTCACATTGTTGATCGCAGCCGCGCTCGGACTCGGCGCGACTTGGTTCACACTGACGCGTGGCGTGGCTTTCGGGGCGCTGACCGTCGGCGCATGGACGGCCTGGCCGAAGAGTGGATCGTCCGATATCGATCCCTATGCCCGGGCCATGATTGCACGGACGGGCGAATTGCCTACTGGGATGGGCGACGGCATCGCTTTTTACGCGCATACCGACAATTTCGGTAACGCTTTTGATGGCCGCTGTACTTTCAGCATCAGCGGCATGACGCCGGCAGCAAGATACTGGACAGTGACGCTTTACACTCCGGAAGGACGGCTGGTGGCCAATACGATTGATCGGCATGAATTTACCAGCGAAGAGATCGTCCGCGACAGCGACGGCCGATTCACTCTCACGGTTGCGCCGCTGGCTCGACCCGGCAATTGGCTGCCGACCGGTGGAATTGAACAATTCGTATTAGTCTGGCGGCTTTACGACACCGCGATCGGCGTCGCCAGCCGCACCACCAAGGAAGGCCCAATGCCGGCAATCGAGCGAAGGGGCTGCTGATGATCCGTGGTCTGCTATGGATTTTAGCGGCAATTCTACTCGGCGGTATCGTGCATCTCTCGACCGTCCTGGCGATGCCACAAGCAGCGAAACAAGACGCCTATTCGCGACTCGCGCCGCTCACGCCGGTCAATGCGATGATTCCGCTCGCACCACCAACCGCCGGAGCTGAGCTCATGCCGTTCATGGATCCGGCTTTTGCAGCGGCGGTGTGCCGTTACGATCTCACAGGCGGCCCGCTCAAACTCGTCGCGCCGGTCAGCCAAGCCTACACATCTGTCACCTTCTACACCCGCAAGAGCGTCGCCTACTACGCAATCAACGACCGAGCTGCCGGACGCCGCACCATCGAACTCGATCTCATGACTGCTGCGCAGCATGCCCAGGTGCCCGAGGATGAAGAGGTGACTGCAGCCGACCGCCTCATCATCGAGTCACCGACGACGATGGGGTTGATTGTAGTACGTGCTTTAGCGCCCGAGCCTGGGTTAAGGCCAATGGCGCGCCAGGCACTGGCGGCGGCAACCTGCCGCATTCAGCCGGCACAATAGGCCATTTGCTCGATCGAAAAACAGGCGCAGCGGCGCGTATCGGAATTCAGTCAGCGTCTTCTGACGCGGCGACGACCGCCATTGTCCGCGGGCGGTTGCGTCTGAGGCTCGAGCCCCTCGCCATACGCATCGGCATATCGCTCGATACGAATCACCGGCAGGATGATGATGGTTGCGCATTCGTCCGCGTCACGGCCGAAGCGCACAATGCGACCCTCGTCCGGGAATTTGATGACCGTGCCCACCAGCCGCGCTTTCCCCCGCCGCCGGCCGGAGCGTGAGGCTCCCATGCGCAAAGCGGCATCGCATGGATTAAGCGGCATGCAAGGTTAACGCTCTGCTAACAACGGCAGCTTAGTTTAGCGTCGGTTTTTCATCGGAAAATTGCCGTCGAGTTTGTGTTATGAGCGCAGGCCCCTGGAGGCTGGACCATCTGGCTCGTTTCGGACCGCGCGCCGGCCCCGATATGCGCCCCACCCTTTTGCGCGTGCTAACTGAGCTGTATCTGCAAAAACCAACACATACGGCCGACGAGGAGCGGCATTACACCGAACTCGCGCTGCGTCTGCTCGATGCAGTGGATGCCGGCACTCGCACAACCATAGCGGAGCGTCTTGCTCGCTATCCCTCGCCGCCGATACGCGTGATTGAGCGGCTCGCCGGTGATCTTCCGGAGGTCGCAGCATGGCTGCATGCCCCTGTCACGCGGCACCAGTTCCCTTCCCCGTTTGCCGTGGCGGAGCGAGCAGCCAAACCCAGTAGTTTGGCTCCGTTTCCTGCCAACATCGCGAGCGAGCTTGACGAACAGTTCTTCGCGGCCAATGCCGATGAGCGGCGCTTAATTCTTTTGAACCTCGATGTCATCGCGCCGTTTCCGACCGAACGCATTCAACTAAGCCCCGCTGCGGGACTCGGCGACCGATTGGAAGCTGCAGTTCTGTCCCGCAATCGCGAGGCGTTCGCGCAACAGCTGGCCCAAGCCCTGCAGATTTCTCGCGCACAGGCGCGGCGTCTGGCCGATGACGATCTCGGTGAGCCGATCGTGACCGCTGCCAAAGCCGTCAATATCGGACGCGGCGCACTCTATAGAATGTTGCTGTTCGTCAACATAAGAATCGGTCATTCCGTCGCTCGCGTTCAAGCACTCGCCGAATTGCATCATGAATTGCCGAAACGATCGGCCGAGCACATGGTGGCAATTTGGCAATCATTGCCGAAAACAGATCGTCCTGTGGAACAACATCGTGCGATCTTGTGGGAAGACAACGTGGTGTGCCCTCGCGCAGCGATCCCAATCGCACGTCATGGCCCGAGCGTGTCACGATTAGCCGACCGTCGCGACGCCTCTTAGCGCCCTTTCGTTCCAACTTTCTTGAATGCTTTTCCGAATCGGGCAACGCCAGGCTACGCCCCCACGGCCTGTGTGCTCTAGCGGATGACGTTGAGAAAATTCCGACCAGCGGGGTCCTCGACTTCAAGGATCCACAGATCGGAATCGAATTTGACCTCGCGCGCTAAATAGGTATCGATCTCGGCGTCGGGTGCCGGCTGCGATACCAAACAGGCCGCAAACATGCGATCGCCGGCACCTGGCTCAAGCGCGCTCTGCGGCGCTGGCCCGAATAGCTCCGACGTGCCGTCGAGCCGGCAGATGCGCACGAAAATAGCGCCGGCCTCTTCGGCGCCGCGCCGGCGCACCACCGCGGAAGTACCCTCGATGTGGCGGCGGCGCAAATAAGCGGCGACCCATAGGGCGCTTTTGAGACGCATTGTTGTGGGTCTTTTCTGCGGAAGCTTGTTGACGCCAAACTATAATTGCAGATCGGCGGCCGTTCTGGAACTCGGCTGCCTAATCGAGATCGTAACCGTGGATTTTCGAAGGCGCGCAGCCATTTGGCGCTGCGCTACGGTTACTCGATCGGGCGACCGATCAAAGCAGCGAGCTCTTTGATCAAGCGGTCGGAAACGCGGCCAGTGCTCGGCAGATTGTGCTCACGTTCGAACTTTTGAATCGCTGCACTAGTAGCGTCGTCCAATGTTCCCGATGCTTTGATCTGGCCGTAGCCGAATTCCGACAAGGCTCGCTGCACGGCGGTGATCCGCGCCGAAGGGCCGATCAATTCGGTAATCGCATCATTGCGCCGGGCCACAACTGGCTGCGCGACGGCCGATGTGGCAACCGGGCGCATAGGGTTGCTTGTTACGGGCGGCTTGAGTGAATCGCTTTTCACGCTCGCTGATTTGTTGGCATCGAACAGCGGAGCGGCGCGCATACCCGATTGCAAGAAAATGGCATTCACTACGACGATTGTACTCACCCCAATTGCGGTGAGGATCGCGACGGCGTCGACCGGGCGCCGGCTTAATGCAGTCCAGGCCCGAAGCATGAGTGCCCCGGCCGGTCTTGCCGCGCGCATGAAAAGCGTTTGACGGCGGCGTCTACCCACGCTTGCTCACCAGTCCGAATGGGTTGACGAGGGAAACACGTGCACCTACGCGATGTTCACTGCGGAGCGCCAAATCGCGATCGGCGCAATCGCCTCGAATTGGGCCATTATCCCCGTATCGCAGGCCCCGACTTGGCGGGCTTGATCGTCGCAAACGCGGCTTAAGCGAACGCTAAAACGGGGTGGCTGGGAGGATTTTCCTAGTCAGGTAATAGCGGGGATTTTGCCGGTGAAGTGGGATGGCGAGGTCCACCAACGCATAAGCGCGAGCCGTATTGGCCCCAAATCATCAGCATTTGGCGGCAAAAGCCCATCACCGTCTGCTCGCTTAGCTGGACGCACTTAAATATTAAGGTAAATAAACTTTTTCCAATCCTTCGAAAATTTGCAGCGTATTCTCTTCAAATGTGGACAAAAGTGTAGCGGGCGCCGCAACGCCGGCTTCAAGGCTGCCTGCTAAACTTTCGGCTGCGGTGGGACCTGCCGCAGGGGAATTGGGTGTCATGTTTTTTCTTTTGCGCATGGCGTTTTGGCTCGGGCTTGTTCTCGTCCTGTTGCCGAGTGGCTCTTCGCGCCAGCCGGAAGCTAGCCAGGTCGGCGCGACGGACGCGATTTCGGCCGCCTCCGCGACCGTGGGTGACCTTCGCCAATTCTGCGCCCGCCAGCCCGACGCCTGCACCATCGGTTCTCATGTCGCAAGTCAGCTGGGCACCAGAGCCCAAGCGGGAGCGAGGATGCTGTACGAGTTCGTGACTGAAAGCATGAAGCGGAAAGATGCGGCGAGCGGCAATTCCGGACATGTTGTCAAACCGGGAGCGGAAGGCACTATGGCCGACAAGGATTCCCAGAATACGCTGACCCCTGCCGATCTCGCTGCGCCCTGGCGCGGCCCACCGCCGCGGAAGGAACCCAGACACGCGGCGTGACTTTTCGTGAAGCCTGCATGGAAGCAACGTGCAGCGCACACTCTGTCGACATATCGACCTCTCGGCCATCTCTCTCTATATAAAAGCCGACATAAGAGAGCGGCGCTGAGCCTCGGCATGCCTGACATCGACGACATCATCGGCAATTTTACAGTCCTGGATGACTGGGACGACCGCTATCGCTATGTGATCGAATTGGGCCGTGAGCTGGCGCCCTTGTCCGAGGCGGCACACAGTGACGCCAACAAGGTTCAAGGCTGTGCGAGCCAAGTCTGGCTCGACACCACGGTGCGTCCGAACGGCGCAGGCGGACCGGTGCTGACCTTCGCAGGAGACAGCGATGCTCACATCGTGCGCGGCTTGATTGCCATCCTGTTCGCAATCTATTCAGGCAAAAGTGCAAGAGAGATTCTGAGCGTTGACGCCATCAAATTGTTCGAGGGCATGGGTTTACGCGAACATCTCACGCCGCAACGCTCGAACGGCTTCCGTTCCATGGTGGATCGCATCCGGTCCGATGCGCGCGCGGCGCTTGCCGCAGCGGCCTAGGCGCGCTCACAAGCCCGGCAAATTTGCTTTAGGCGCTTTGTTCGATGTGATTGCGCAACTCCGTGATCGAGCCGAAACGCAGCGTTCCCTCCGGCAACTGTGCTTCGATCGAACCGTCCGAATATAAAGTGTACGCCATCCCATTGACGAGGCCCGACTTGAGGACCGACACCCCTGTTATCGTGCCTTCGTCAAGACTAGGAGATGCCGGGTCGCTCGCCTGTGCGGCACTTTTCTGAGATTCGATTGCCGGTTCCGTAGCCGTCGTCTGAGCGGGTGTGGACGGTGGGGGGCGTATTGGGCGCGGTCCCTTTGGCGACAGCGCATCAAGCGCCGGAGTCCTTTCTCGTTTGGGAGTTATAGTCGACCGCGCGCCGACCTGGGGCTGGGAAACTGTCAGCCGGGCGCCTGCGCCGTTGCTGCCTTTTGCGAGATGGAGCATATCACCGGCAGCATTCGCTTTATCTGCAGGCGACACTACGATTGTGGGCAAGGCTGGAGACATTTTGCCTAGAGCAGGCACATTGTCCGGCGACTTCTCTGCATCTTCACCTAACTCAAGCGGAGTGATGCCTGGGAGAGGCTGGCGACTGGCCTTTGGCGCGAAAGGTATCGGCGGGGCTTCGCGTGACGCATCCGCAAGCTCGGCAGGCTTGGTTTCGCTCAATGGCAGAGCCCGAGGCATGGGCCGAACTGTCAGCGCTTGCTCAATGCGCTGCAAGGTTCGAAGCCCGAGCCCAAGCCCAATGAGCAGAAGCCCTCCCACCGCCGCAACGATGCCCGGCGTCAAGATCGCGGCATCGAAGGTGCCGTCGCGTAACGACACGCCCGACAGCGCAAGGACCACGCCCGCTGCACCGAGAACCGCACCAAACACTAACAAAAGCAAATACATACACCCAACCTCTATTGCGGGGCGGATCAAAGCAATTTGCGTCGTTATTGTGATGATGCCCTGATCCCATGCAAGCGTTATTCTGCGGCTTCGTTACGAGGCACCATCGCCGTTTACGCTGGGATGAGGACGTTGCCGAGACGCTTGAATTGGTCCTATCTAGAGGAACTTTTCAGGTTCCAAGGCCGTTGCACCGGCATCCATCCCCGTCAAGTTCACATTGAGGAGCACACCAATGGCATTCACCCTGCCCGAACTTCCTTATCCGTATGACGCGCTGGCACCGCATATGTCACGCGAAACGCTCGAATTCCATCATGACAAGCACCATCAGGCTTATGTGAACACGGGCAACAATTTGGCTAAAGGCACCGAATGGGAAAACAAATCGGTAGAAGAAGTCGTCAAGGGCACCTTCGGTAAAAATCCCGGCCTCTTCAATAATGCCGCCCAACATTTCAATCATATTCATTTCTGGAAATGGATGAAGAAAGGTGGCGGCGGCGACAAACTTCCGGGAAATCTCGAGAAGCAACTTACGTCCGACATCGGACCGTTGGCCAAGGTCAAGGAAGATTTGATCCAAGCCGGGGTCACGCAATTTGGCTCAGGATGGTGCTGGCTGGCGGTGAAGGACGGCAAAATCACGGTGATGAAAACACCCAACGGCGAAAATCCGCTCGTCCACGGCGGCAAACCAATTCTCGGCTGCGACGTTTGGGAACACTCCTACTATATCGATTACCGCAATCGGCGACCGGATTATCTGAAGGCTTTTTTCGACCATCTGGTGAATTGGGACCACGTCGGCGAAATGTTCGAGGCGGCGGTGAAGTAACGAGGCCGTATCGACGTTGTCTTTCAGCGGGGCGTTTCGCCCCGCTTCTTGCATCCGGGCGTCGTCGTCGAGGCAAAGATGAATTTAATTCAGCGTCGTAACGGATTGCCGCATTGTCAGCAGCGCGGATGCGCTTCATGAATTTACTCGTAAATCTGAACCGAGGCTGACCCGTGCATCAAGCTGCGGTGACGGCGCGGCGCTTGCCGTCGAAGGCAATCCAATTGGCGTCTTGGCTGGATTGGCTCGCGGTCGGTGTATCTGCCTTCATTGCCGCAATTGCGTTGGCCACCTTTCGCGATTACGGGCTCGGTTGGGACGACTACACGCACTCCCAATACGGCGCCTTGCTCGTTTCACTTTATCAATCGAATTTTGCCGACCAGCGCGCGCTTTCGTTTGTGAATCTCTACATGTACGGCGGCGGTTTCGACATCATTGCAACTCTCGCCGCGAAAATCATGCCGTTCGACCTTCTCGAAACGCGGCGGCTCGTTGGAGCTGCGGTGGGATTGGTGGGGTTATTCGCGACGTGGCGCCTTGGCCGACGCCTCGGCGGCCCGCTCGCCGGCCTGTTAGGGTTGCTGCTGCTCGCGGCAACGCCGCTCTACTACGGACATATGTTCATCAACGCCAAGGATGGGCCATTCGCCGCGGTCATGGCGATTGCGCTGCTCGCTCTCGTCCGTGCGTTTGAGGAATATCCGCGTGCAACGCCGCCAACCATCGCACTGTGCGGAATAGGCGTTGGCCTCGCGATCGGTGCGCGCGTTTTGGGAGGCTTTGCGATCGCAAACGCTCTGCTGCCGCTTCCATTCATTGTGGCGGTAAGGTCCCGCGCGACTGGGCTTAAGATTGCGCTGAGCGAATGCGGATCGTTTCTCCTGCCATTCATCCCTGCTGCAATCCTCGCGTATCTCCTGATGGGCCTTGTTTGGCCATGGAGCGTCGTTTCGCCGCTCAATCCGTTCCGCGCCGTCGAGTATTTTTCCAATTTCTTCGAAAAGCCCTGGCGCGAACTGTTCGATGGCCAATTGATCCCGGTCATCGATATGCCGCGCAGTTACGTGCCAACGCTACTGGCGGTCCAGCTTCCGGAATTGATGCTGGCGCTCGGACTTTGCGGCACCGCTGGCGCGATTTTCGCGGTCTCGAAAGCCGACCACAGCACGGCCGCGGCAGGCCGTCGTGCGGCGCTCCTTGCGACAGTGCTCGCCGTTCTATTGCCGGTGCTGGTCACGGTGGCGACGCGGCCTGCGATGTATAATGGCATCCGCCATTTTATTTTTGTGTTACCGCCGCTCGCCGCGCTTGGCGGCCTCGCCGCCGCGCAGATCGCCGATCGGCTTGTGCGCCATGGCCGGATCGCTGTCGGCGCCGGTGTCTTGGCTTTGCTGATCGGCATCGCTTCTCCAGTCCTCGATATGACGCGACTGCATCCCTACGAGTACACGGATTACAACCATCTGGCCGGCGGGCCGCCGCGCGCGCGACAAAACTACATGCTCGATTATTGGGGCCTGTCGCTGACCCAGGCATCGCGACGGTTGCTTACCGACATCGCCGACCGCCATGAGCGTCCGCTCCACGGCCAATGGAGAGTTGCAGTCTGCGGCCCGCATCCGCCGGTCGCGGTTGCGCTCGGGGCGCAATTCACCACGACTTGGAATCCCAAGGGGGCCGATTTCGCCATGGTGCTCGGTGAGTTTTACTGCGCCAAGCTTGACGCGCCGGTCATGTTCGACATCCTGCGTGAAGGCGTCGTCTATGCCAGGCTCTATGACCTGCGCGGCCGCTCTATTTCTTCGCTGCTGACTGTGCCGGGAATCGAGCAGACTAACTATTGATTTGGCGAGCGCTTATTCGGGTAACTAGCCAGTCGCAATTAGCGGACAGTCCGGCGTTTCAAGCGTTCACCGCAATCGGCTCCGCCTCGACGGGCGGCAGTAATTTCGGCTCAACGAAGCGTCCCTGCTCGAGATCTTCGATCTGGCGATCGATTTGCTTCATCACGTAGCGGGAATAAGGCCCAACATGAAGATAAAAGGCCATAAGCGTGACGATGCCGCGCACCGAATTGGGATTGATCGACATGCATGTCGTGAACGCTTTCCAAAAGCGCTCGCGACCCTCCGGCAGACGCGACATCAGATCGTGCACCAGCTTTATTGTGCTCACGCTGCCGCGGATGTCGCCTTGCGGCAACTCCTTCCGCCGATCGGAGCAGTCAAGCATCCCAGCCAGCCGTTCCAAGCGCCCACAAAAAGCGTCCGGATCATACGTTTTTTCAAGTATCTTGCGGTAATCGCGCAAAATGTCCAAGCGCGGACGCTTGGTTTCGTAATTCACCCCCGCGGTGCACTGATCGCCCTTGCCAGCGGGCGCCGCATCATGATCGACATACAGACGACCTTCGCGCGCCAGCCGACGTGTGAGCTGGGTGTTCGGCAATGCATAAAGCAGCCCCACCATCGCGATCGGAATGTTGGCTTCTTCGATCAGATCGATCATCGGCTGCGCGATCGATCCCTTCTCGCTATCGAAGCCGACAATGAAGCCTGCCGTCACTGACATGCCAGCACGGTAGATCTTGTGCACGCTCCCGGCGATGCTGCGGCGCGTGTTCTGTTTCTTGCGCATCGCCGCGAGCGTTTCCTCGTCCGGGCTCTCGATGCCGACGAAAATCGCGAAGAAATTCGTCCTTCGCAGCATTTGCAGCAGTTCGGTATCGTCGGCGAGGTTTAGCGAGGCCTCGGTGGTGAATTCAAAGGGATAATCGTGCTCCTTGATCCAAATCTCGAGCACGGGCAGGAATGCTTTGATCGCTTTCTTGTTGCCGATCAGATTGTCGTCGACAAAATCGACGTGACCGCGATAACCAAGGTCATACAGCGCTTGGAGCTCGGCGAGCATCTGCGCATGGGTCTTGGTCCGCGGCGCGCGGCCATAGAGCTCAATGATGTCGCAGAACTCGCAGGTGAATGGACAACCGCGCGAGAACTGTACGCCGATGTAAAGATATTGCTCGAACTTTAGAAGATCGAACCGCGGAATCGGCGTCTTAGTGACGTCGACCTGGAATTTCGGCGACTCGAAAGTACCCTCGCGCTGGCCTTCCTCCCAAGCGGCAATAAACTTATCGATGATTCCTTCAGCTTCGCCAACGATCCGGAAATTCGCCGATGCGTAGCGGTGCGGACTGGAACTCACGTCGGGCCCGCCCACAACAACCGGCAAGCCGCGTGCACGGCACATCTCGATCAGATCGTGCGTGTCCGCTTGCTGAAACAGCATACCGCCGGTCATCACCATATCGGCCCAGGCGAGGTCGCTCTCGCTGAGCTCCTCGGTGTTGCGATTGACCAGCCGGACGTTCCAGGATTTGGGCAGCAGCGCCGCCACTGTGATCAAGCCGAGCGGGATAGCGGGATAACGGGCACCCACGAGTTCGCAGGCTTCCGAGAAATTCCAGAAGGAATCCGCCATGAAGCGCGGATATATCATGAGCACATTGCAGGCGGTCGCCGCCGGCAAAGTTGCTATGTCGCTACCCTGTTGTTCCAAGGAAACCCCACCCCGTGCTGCATAGCACAATTCGCGCAGTATGGCCGGATTGGCCGATAATTCAAGAACAAAGCCGTTTGCCGGATATCCCGTCCTGCAGCCAAGAAATGCTGCGCGGACATAGCTTTATCGCGGCTTGCATTAAAGTGAGGGCAAAGTTCCGCGGGATGTCCGGTCGGTCGGCTCGCCGCAAGCGTGCGAAAACGCCTTCGACGCGCCGCGGTGACTAACGGCAGGCAAGTGAGTCGATCTACTTCTGTGGCGAGAAATTCTGATTGCTATAGGGCAACAGAGCCGGACGCTGAATCACGATGAATGCATGATCGAGCGTAGTGTGGCACGCATTGCAGCCGGCGCTGAGCTTATCGAAGGCGACGACGAAGTTATCGCGATTTTTGGCCTCGACCGATTTTTCCAATCCGGCCATCGCCTCACCGACATGCTGTTGCGCGATATCGTCGCCAAGAAGCTTCGCAACATCATCGAAGCCTTCCTTGAGCCCGTCGATCTCGTAATCGGCAAGCGGCCAATTGCCGGCAGTGCCGGCAAACCAAAGCTTGATGTGCCGCATCTGCTGCTGCGCCATGATCCCGCCGAGGCGGAGCAACTCCGGCGCCTCCTCCGCAGACGGATCGGCCACTTTGGTACTTTGCTGCGCGCTGGCCGCAGGAGCCGCGAGCGCGACCGCCACGATAAGTGCGGCAACGATCGGCGTCATCAAAACCTCCTCGACCACGCCATTCCTAGCCTACCGGCGGAAGCGTTTCGCTGCAGGCTTTCGCACGCGCCTCTTGGCAGGCTTGGTAGAGCGCCGGGCAGGCTTTTGCCGCGTTGAGCGCGGCATCGATGGTCTTGATGCGGTCCGCCACCGCGCGCGACTGTTCGTTGTAGATCAATACCGCATCGATGCGCTCGATGCCCCGGTCGGTTATCAAAAATCGCTCCGCGCCGCTGAAGAAGGCCGTCGCAGTCTTGATCGCATCGTTTAGCTTGCGGGTATATTCCGTATTGAGCTTCGGATCGGGTTTGACCGCACGCGCTTGTACGGCAATCGCAGTGTAAAGCACGTTGAGCTTGAAATAGGCGCCACCGCACTGGGCAAGGGCAAGCCAGTAGGACCGACCATTGAACGCTCCGGGCAGAGCCACGACCGTATCCCGCTTGTCGATTGAAAGCACCGGGGCCGGACGTTCGGTCTCTTTGGGTTGGCGTTGGCGTTCGCGTCTGTGGCGCGTTTGTGCGTCTGCGTTGACCGCAAGCAACACAGCGATCAGGACCAACGCCGTTCCGCTGCCAATTCTTTTTCTCATCGTGGCATCTTCCAGGGTGAGCTTTCCGATCGATTCAGAACTTCTCAACCCAAGGCCGCAACTCAATTTCCCACGCCCATGCGCTGCGCGGCTGCTGCAACAGATCGAGATAGGTCTGCGCGATGGCGTCGGGGTCGAGCATGCTATCAGGCCGGTCCGGCGGAACCGGCCGGCTTTGACTGCGAATGCCGCCGTCGACCACGACGTGACCGACGTGAATGCCTAGCGGGGCTAATTCGCGCGCCATGCTCTGCGCCAACCCGCGGAGCGCGAACTTGCCCATGGCAAAAGGCGCCGACTGCGCATAACCCTTCACGCTCGCCGAGGCGCCGGTAAACAAGATCGCGCCATGTCCGCGCGGCACCATGCGTTTGGCCGCTTCCTGCGCGACCAGAAACGCACCGAACGCGGTGACTGCAAGCGACCTTTCGACCTCGGCCGGATCGAGCGTGACGAACGGGCCGCGGGTGCGGTAGCTGGCATTGTAGACAACAACTTCCGGTCCGCCGAACTCCTTCTCAAAATCAGAAAATACCTTGATGACTTGACCATGGTCCGTCGCGTCACAGGCAAACACCTTGGCGCCGGTGTCCTCAGCCAAGGCGGCAAGATTGGCGGCCCGCCGCGCGGCGAGCGCGACTTTTATTCCTTGCTTACTGAAGGCTCGCGCGAGTGAGGCGGACAGCCCCGAGCCGACGCCCACGATCAACGCATTCCGATAACCATTGTCAGCCATCGTTTCCTCTTGATTGCGGCCGCTGCTCTACCCACCTGCCATGCGGGGTTTTACGAGCCATGCAGCGGTTATTGATTGGAATTGGGCTGACGCTAGTACTCGCCGGCATCGCCTGGCCGTTACTAGCGCGGATCGGCCTCGGCCACTTGCCCGGCGACATTATGATCCAGCGCGGCAGCACGAGCTTCTACTTCCCCATCGTGACATGCATCATCGTCAGCATCGTCCTGAGCGCCCTGATGTGGCTATTCAATCGCTGACAGTCAATCGATCAAGGCGATAGCGTTGATCTCGACCAGGCAGCGCGGATCGGTGGCGAGCCGGACCACCTGCACAGTGGTCGTCGCCGGTTTAGTATCACGAAAATACTCGCCCCACACGCGATTGAGCGCGTCCTGATCGGTGAGATCGGTGACGAATCGATCGGCGGTGACAACATCGGCGAATGTGGCGCCCACGGCTTGCAGACCGCGCTTGAGGTTCTCGAGCGCCGCCCTCGCCTGGCCTGCCATATCACGCGGCATGGCGTCGAACTCCTCCGGCCGGTGCGGATGATGATGATAAACGGGCGCCGCGGTGACGCCGGCGAGATAAACCGTGGTACCGCCTTTCACCTTTATAGCGGGCGCGTACGGCATCCACAGGTCGGGTGCGTCCGGCCAATGCACATGGTCGATTGTTTTGGGCATCTGTTCGAGCTCCCATCAGTTCCTTTTATTGAAGTGTATAAGGACCGAAAGCGAACGTCATGCCTACGTTGCGCGCACCGACGCCAAGCGAGATCTAGGTTCGAACGATCATCGTAAATGGCATGGGATCTACGCGCCTCACATCCTAAACACCCCAAACCGCGTCTCCGGAATCGGGGCATTGAGCGCGGCGGAAAAACATAAACCGAGCACGCGGCGCGTTTCGGCCGGCGTGACGATGCCGTCGTCCCAAAGCCGTGCCGTGGCATAATAGGGATTACCTTCGGCCTCGTATTGCTCGCGGATCGGCTGCTTGAATTCCTCTTCTTCGACTTCCGACCACTTTCGACCCTCCGCTTCAATGTTTTCGCGACGTACCGTCGCCAGCACCGAAGCCGCTTGTTCGCCGCCCATCACGGAAATGCGCGCGTTCGGCCAGGTGAACAAAAACCGCGGACCATAGGCGCGCCCGCACATGCCGTAATTACCGGCGCCATACGAGCCGCCGACGATGACCGTGATCTTCGGCACCTTGGCGCAGGCAACGGCGGTCACCATCTTGGCGCCGTCCTTGGCGATGCCGCCAGCCTCGTAATCGCGGCCTACCATGAAGCCGGAAATATTTTGCAGGAACAGGAGCGGCACGCGGCGCTGGCAGCATAGCTCGATGAAATGCGCGGTTTTGAGTGCGCTTTCGGAAAATAGGATGCCGTTGTTGCCGAGAATGCCGATCGGAATACCGTGAATATGGGCAAAGCCGGTGACAATCGTCGTGCCGTAGAGCGCTTTGAACTCATCGAACTCGGAATCGTCCACGAGCCGAGCGATAATTTCGCGCACGTCGTACTGCTTCTTTAGATCGACGGGCACGATGCCATCGAGCTCGGCCGCGTCGTATCGCGGCTCGCTCGGCTTTCGCAGCATGACGTCGACGGTTTTTCTTGTATTCAGCGTGCCGATTATTTGCCGGCAGAGCGCGAGCGCGTGGCGATCATTCTCGGCATAGTAATCGGCGACACCGGATTTTTTGGCATGAACATCGGCGCCGCCGAGCTCTTCGGCTGTCACAACTTCGCCGGTAGCCGCCTTAACGAGCGGCGGTCCGGCAAGAAAGATCGTACCTTGATTGCGTACGATGATGGTCTCGTCCGACATCGCCGGCACATAGGCGCCGCCGGCAGTGCATGAGCCCATCACGACCGCGATCTGCGGAATGCCGGCCGCCGACATCGTCGCCTGGTTGTAAAAAATACGTCCGAAATGATCCCGGTCGGGGAAGACTTCGGTCTGATGCGGCAGATTGGCGCCACCGGAATCGACCAGGTAGATGCAAGGTAGCCGGTTTTCGCGCGCAATCTCCTGCGCCCGCAGATGCTTCTTCACCGTCATCGGATAGTAAGTGCCGCCTTTGATCGTCGAGTCATTGCAGACGATGACGCATTCGCGTCCGGCGACTCTACCGATTCCGGTAATCAGGCCGGCGCCATGGATGGCGTCCTCGTACATCTCGTTCGCCGCAAGTGGCGACAACTCCAAAAATGGCGTCCCCGAATCGATCAGCGTCATGACGCGCTGGCGCGGTAAGAGCTTGCCGCGCGCAATATGCCGTTCGCGCGCACGGGGCGGGCCGCCCTCGGCCGCTTTGGCGCGCCGCTTTTCCAGTTCCGCGGTCAACTCCCGCATGGCCACTTGATTGGCGCGGAAATCTTTCGACTTGCAGTCCATGCTCGATGCGATTGCGGGCACCAATTCCTCGCGATGTTACGTGAATAGATATTCAGAAACGAACTTCTTTTCCAACAGGAAATATCACACGAAGAAACTTTGGAGAAACTTTGCTGACGAGTAGGCGTTGGGCAAGTGCGTCGCAGTCCGGGAAGAGACCTTGAGCGCGGGCGGAATGCGCAAAACCCCATCGGGAAGGAGAGAGCTTAATGAGAAACAGGCAACATACATTGTTGGCGGGCGTTGCGGCACTAGCGCTGTTCGCGGCGAACGGCATTGCCTTGGCGCAACAGAATCAGCAGGAGCAGAAAGGCGCCGCGCAGAGCAACGTGCAGAGTCAACGCGGCGCGCAGGGCACTAAGAACCAGGCTGCCAGTCAGGGCTTGAAAAACGATGGCGCGCAGCAAAACAAAAACCAGAGTGTCAAAAATCAGAGTGCGATGTCCAAGCAATCCTCTGGCAAGCAATCCTCTGGGCAAAATGCACGAAACGAAAGCAAAATGCAGTCCAAGCAGACTGGCGCCGCAGCGAACATGACCGGCAAGAGCAATGCCGGCAAGGGCGAGAAGTCCGCTAATCGCAGTACACAGCAGCTTAAACAAAATAAGGGCGCCAGCACGGCGAACCGGGAGAACCAGCTCCACGCCCAATCGAAGTCAACGCAGTCCAAAACTGGTCAATTTGCCAATCAGCAGAACCGCACCCAGCGCGGCACCACCAGTGCGCAGCGCAAGGAGCAGCTCCGGGGACTGCAGGGCAGCACAAGGGCGCCGATGCAAGGCGTCACCTCGACAGAACGTGGTGCTGGAGCTGCGAACGTTTCGCTGAACGAACAGCAACGCACGCAGATTCGCGACACCGTCATTAACTCGCGCAGCGTACCCCGCGTGAGCAACGTCGACTTCTCCGTGAACGTCGGCACGGTGGTGCCGCGTGGGCACATCCATCTGGTGCGCGTGCCGGAAACCTTAATCCGGATCGAGCCGCGTTGGCGTCACTATTTGTATTTCGTGTTCAACAATGAGATCGTCATTGTCGAACCACGCACCATGAGGATCATTCAGGTTCTTCCGGTCTAGTGACCGACAATAGAGTAACTTCGAGGG
>JBASAH010000357.1:0-8410 GCA_049650505.1 Xanthobacteraceae bacterium | reverse complement strand
CGGCGAGACCGTTCTCGCGCGCGAGCTGACGCAGCGAAACTTCGGGGCGGGCGCCGAGATGCTGAATGATTTCGGCTGCCGCGAGTGCACCGAGCCGGCCGCAAGCGCGGTCGTCGAGACCACGGGCCAGCCCGGATAAGAAGCCGGCGGCGAATAAATCGCCCGCCCCGGTGGTGTCAATGACACGTTCGACCGGAAAAGCCGGCACCGCCTCGATCCGTTCGGGACCGACCACGAGACAGCCCTTCTCGCTGCGCGTCACCACTGCCGCCGCGATATCGGCGCGTAATGCGGCAATCGCGCCGTCGAAATCGGAGGTTTGGTAGAGGCTGTGCAGCTCTGCTTCGTTGGCGAAGATCAGATCGACGGTGTGCGAACGCATCAGCTCCAGGAATTCGTCCCGCCAGCGGTCGACGCAAAACGCATCCGACAGCGACAGCGCGACTTTACGGCCGCTGCCATGGGCGATCTTAGCCGCTTTGAGGAAAGCGTCTTTGGCGTGCTTGGGATCCCACAGATAGCCTTCGAGATAGGTAACGGCGCTCGATGCAATCATCTCCTCATTCACGTCGCGCGGATGCAGATCCTGAGCTGCACCCAAATAGGTGTTCATTGTGCGCTCGCCGTCGGGCGTCACCAGCACGTAGCAACGTCCGGTCGACGGCCCATCGGGCTCCGGCGGCGTCGCGAAGGTCACGCCGGCGGCACGGATATCGTGACTGAACGCCCGGCCAAGGCTGTCGGCTTTAAGCTTGCCGATGAATGCCGTGCGGGCGCCGAAGCCGGCGACACCGACGACGGTATTGGCCGCGGAGCCGCCAGACATCTCGACCGCCGGGCCCATCGCGTCATAGATCGCTTGTGCGCGCGCCTCATCGATCAGCGCCATGGCGCCCTTGCGCATGCCGTGCGCCAGCAGAAAATCGTCGTCAGCGCGGGCAATCACATCGACGATGGCATTGCCGATGCCCAAGACGTCATAGCGAATGGTTGCTGACATTTGGTGATCTCGGGCTAGGTCGGAGGCGGTTGCGCGGGGTCGCGCACTATAGCCGCCGCCTCTTGCACGGCAAGCCGACGGCGTGGCATGGGGACACCGCCGGACTGCGTCACCGCCCGTATCAAGCAGATCGGCTTGTACACTCGACTTGCACGCTTTAGCGAGGTCTTTGCCAACATGAAATTCAAGGAGCTGATTTTCTCCGGCGTGCAGCCGACCGGCAATCTCCATCTCGGTAATTATCTCGGCGCCATCAAGCGCTTTGTCGAGCTGCAGGATCGTTTTGGTTGCATCTATTGCGTCGTCGACCTGCACGCCATCACCGTATGGCAGGATCCGAGCGAATTGCCGCGCGCAATCCGCGAGGTCACCGCGGCATTTCTCGCCTGCGGCATCGATCCCAGAAAGAATATCGTGTTCAACCAAAGCCAGGTCGCCGAACACGCCGAGCTCGCCTGGATTTTCAATTGCGTGGCGCGGCTCGGCTGGCTCAACCGCATGACACAGTTCAAAGAGAAAGCCGGCAAGGATCGCGAGAACGCTTCGGTCGGTCTTTATGCTTATCCAACGTTGATGGCCGCCGACATTTTGGTTTATCGCGCAACACATGTACCGGTCGGCGAAGACCAGAAGCAGCATTTGGAACTGTCCCGGGATATCGCGCAGAAGTTCAACAATGATTTCAGCCAATCGATCCAGGAAAAAGGCTTTGGCGACGCGTTCTTTCCGCTGCCTGAGCCGCTGATTACCGGCGAAGCAACGCGCGTGATGTCGCTGCGCGACGGATCAAAAAAAATGTCGAAATCGGATGCCTCCGATTTCTCGCGTATCAACCTCACCGACGATGCCGACGCGATCGCGCAGAAAATCCGCCGCGCCAAGACCGATCCAGAGCCGCTGCCGAGCGATGAAAAGGGTTTGGCCAGTCGGCCTGAGGCCGACAACCTGGTTGGGATTTATGCGGCGCTTGCGGATACCGATCGGGCCGGCGTGATCAAGCAATTCGGCAGCGCGCAATTCTCAACGTTCAAGGCGGCGCTAACCGACCTTGCGGTTGCCAAACTTGGCCCGATCGGCGCCGAAATGAAACGCCTTTTGCACGATCCGGCGGCGATCGATGCGGTGCTCGCCGACGGCGCCGAACGGGCCCGCAAGCTGGCCCGTCAAACCATGAACGCGGTCAAGGATGTGGTCGGTTTCGTCCGCTAGCCGATCGCTTCGACGAAGGCTTTGGCAGCACAACTGGTCCCCCTTGAACTTCCAAGGCAATTCGCCACCTAGTATGTTACGCTGACGCGAGTCACGGCGCGGTTTTCGTCCGGCGAAATGCTCCGTGATGGAGGGCCCAATGTTCATTCAGACCGAAGCCACGCCGAATCCATCGACGATGAAATTCCTGCCCGGCCGTGCGGTGCTGGAAACCGGCACGCTGGATCTGCGTGACGCCGCTCAAGCCGAACAGCAGTCGCCGCTTGCCGAGCGGCTTTTTGAAATCCCTGGCGTCAGCGGGGTGTTTTTCGGCTCCGATTTCATCACCGTCACCAAAAGCGCCGGCGAGTGGCAACAGCTCAAGCCGATGATTTTGGGCGCCATCATGGAGCATTACATGTCGGGCGCGCCGCTTTTGGCGGCGGGCAGCCGCGAAGTCAGCGATGGCGAGGAATTCTTCGACGACGCGGATGCCGCGACTGTAGCCACCATCAAGGAGCTGATCGAGACGCGGGTTCGCCCTGCGGTCGCCAACGATGGCGGCGATATCACTTTCCGCGGCTTCAAGGACGGCGTCGTTTATCTCAACATGAAAGGCGCCTGTTCTGGCTGTCCGTCGTCAACCGCAACGCTGCGCCACGGCATCCAGAATTTGCTGCGTCACTTCGTTCCTGACGTCACTGAAGTTCGCCCAATGTAATTTGGCGGATTTGCCGCCGGCCATCACCCGTACGTGACTCTTCATGCGCGTGCTCGCCATCGATACGGCGCTCGCCGCCTGCGCAGCTGCCGTTCTGGAGACCGGCCCCGGCATCGTCGCGAGCGAGAGCCTGCCCATGGTCCGCGGCCATGCCGAAGCGCTGATGCCTCTGATCGCGCGCGTCATGAAGCAATCCGATACAGCGTTCGGCGCGCTTGACCGCATTGCAGTGACTACCGGCCCCGGCAGCTTTACCGGTGTGCGCGTCGGTCTTGCCGCTGCGCGCGGATTTGCCGTCGCGACGGGGGTGCCGGTCGTTGGCGTTTCAACACTGGCGGTCTATGCCGCGCCCTACCTCGCGGCGAATGGCAAGTCGCCGGTCATCGTTGCAATCGATGCACGGCACGAGCACGTCTATTTGCAGGTGTTCGGTCCCGGCGGTCAGACTCTGGTCTCGCCCCGACTTGCGCGATTGAGCGAGGCGATAGATGCGGCGTCCAACGCGCCGGCTTGTCTGGTCGGCTCGGCCGCGCGAGCCGTGGCTGACGGAATGTTGAAAACAGCGCCAACCCCGCGCAATGTCGACGCGCGTGCGGCGCCTGACATCGCCTGGGTGGCGCAGATCGGCGCCGTTACGCCGGAAACGGAGGCGGCGCCGAATCCGCAATATCTGCGCGCCCCGGATGCGCAGCCGCAGAACGCCGCACAGCTGCCGCGCCGATGATGAATTTCGTATCCCGGCTGTTGAACCGTAGCGTGCCCAGCATTTCCGAGGCGCGCCCGACCGACGCACCGGCAATCGCCGCAATACACAGCGCCTCATTCCAGCGCGGTTGGGGCGAGGACGAGATCCAGCGGCTGTTGCTCGAGCGTAACGTTGTTGCCCACCGCATCACGGCTGGCGGCAAATTGATTGGCTTTATACTGTCGCGCGTTGCTGCGGGTGAAGCGGAAATCTTGTCGGTCGCGATTTTACCGGGTTGGCGCGGCCGCGGCCTGTCGCGGCAATTGCTTGATCTGCATCTGCGCCGGCTCGCCGGTATCGGCATTCGATCTGTGTTTTTGGAGGTCGGCGCGCAAAACGCGCCAGCCTGCCAGCTCTATCGTCGCGCCGGCTTCCAGGAGGTCGGCCGCCGCCACGGCTATTACGAGAACGGTGCGGCCGCGCTGGTGCTGCAGCGCGATCTCGGCTGAGGTCTTGGTGTTTGGCCGGATCAACCGCGGCAGTAGCCCCGAAGAGTTGTTTGCTTATATCAACTGCCAGATCTCAGCTGACCCAGACGCTTCAGTGATTGGGGCGCCACCTCAGGCATGGATTGAGAGTGTTATTTTGGGCAAAATCCCGGTACAAAATCCCGGTAAACGGACAGCCGCAGCAACGCTTGTCATCGTTCCGGCATGGAGAACTCTGTTCCGGCACGCAGCTTGTTCCTCGAGCGGTAACAAAGGCTTGGGTTAGCAGTTAACTTATGAGTCAATCCCGCAAGCTTTACGTCAAATCGTTTGGCTGCCAGATGAACGTCTACGACTCGCGTCGGATGGCGGACACCTTGGCGTCGCACGGTTACGTCGAGACTGCCGCAGCCGAGGATGCCGATCTCGTCATCTTGAATACCTGCCACATCCGCGAGAAAGCCGCCGAAAAGGTTTACTCCGAACTTGGCCGCGTGCGCCGCCTCAAGCAGGCCGCCGCGGCCGAAAATCGCCGTGTGCTCATCGCAGTAGCCGGTTGTGTAGCGCAGGCCGAGGGCGAAGAGATCATCCGCCGCGCCCCGGCAGTCGATCTGGTATTCGGGCCGCAGAGCTACCACCGCTTGCCTATGCTATTGGCGCGCGCGGAGCGCGATGGCCGCGCTGTCGATACCGATTTTGCTACGGAGGATAAATTCGCGCATCTGGCACCGCCAAGCGCGGCGGCGATCCGCGCGCGCGGCGTTTGCGCCTTCGTTACGGTGCAAGAAGGTTGCGATAAATTTTGTACGTTTTGCGTAGTGCCCTATACGCGTGGCGCCGAACTGTCGCGGCCGGTTCAGGGCATCATTGCTGAAATCGAATTACTGGCCGAAGCCGGCGTACGCGAGGTCACGCTCATTGGCCAAAACGTCAACGCCTACCATGGCATGGGCCCGGACGGCCGCCCTTGGTCGCTGGCGCGTCTGCTTGGACGGGCCGGATTGGTGCCGGGCATCGAGCGTTTGCGCTATACGACCAGTCATCCGCATGACATGGATGATGAACTAATAGCAGCACATCGCGATTTGCCGAAGCTGATGCCGCAACTGCATTTGCCTGTGCAATCCGGTTCGGACCGAATTCTTGCCGCTATGAACCGCAGCCATACGCGGGCCGATTATCTCAGTCTCGTCGAGCGGCTGCGCCACGCGTGCCCGAGTCTCGCGCTCTCCTCCGATTTCATCGTGGGATTTCCCGGCGAGAGCGAAGACGATTTTACCGCAACGCTCAGCTTGGTCAGCGAGGTCGGATTTTCCGGGGCATTCTCGTTCAAATACTCGCCGCGCCCGGGTACGCCCGGCGCTGAGATGCCAGGGCAGATCGACGAAGCGGTCAAATCGGAACGACTGCAACGCCTGCAAAGGGCAATCGACGAACGCCAAGCCGCTTTTAATCGCAGTTGTCTGGGCCGTACCTTCGATGTGCTGTTCGAGCGGCCGGGTCGCCACAACGGGCAGTTGGTTGGCCGATCGCCCTATCTTCAACCGGTACAAGCGACAGCGCCCGTTTCTTTGATCGGCGATATTGCGGCCGTGACGATTACCGAGATCGGCAGCAACAGTCTGTTCGGCACGCTTGCGGTTGTGGGGCCGCGAGCGGTCGCGGCGCTGTCGGCCGAAACCGTTCCGGTTGCAACAGGAGTCTGAATTTGCGCACGCCGGAGACGGAAGAATCGGTTTTCATCGCGCCAGACAACACGGCACAGATTGTTCTTACCTTTGACGACAACCGCCTCGCTTCCACTCTATTCGGCCAATACGGACAGAATCTGGCGTTGATCGAGCGGCGGCTCGCGGTCGTCGCGAATTCACGCGGCAATCAGGTCACGGTCGAGGGTTCGCGGGAGGCCTGCGATCAGGCACGCCGCGTCCTGGAAAGCCTCTACGACCGCCTCAAGCGCGGCGATGATGTGGTGCAAGGCGACGTCGAAGGCACGATCCGGCAAGCGCTGTCGCAAGGATCGTTATTCGATTTCGATCCGGCAACGGCGCGTCAGAACTTCGAGGAAATCAACTTGCGCAGGCGCCGCGTGCGCGCCCGGACGGCAGCACAGGATGCCTATATCCGCTCGCTCAAGCGGTATGCTCTGGTGTTTTCCACCGGACCCGCCGGTACTGGCAAGACTTGGCTTGCGGTCGCCAATGCGGTGCAATTGTTCGAACGCAAGGAAGTCGACCGCATCATTCTATCGCGCCCGGCGGTGGAAGCGGGCGAACGCCTCGGCTTTCTTCCAGGCGACATGCGTGAGAAGGTCGATCCTTACTTACGGCCTATCTATGACGCGCTTTACGATTTGATGGATCCGCGGATCGTCGAGCGGGCATTGCAGACCGGCGAAATCGAGATCGCACCGCTTGCATTCATGCGCGGGCGTACGCTGTCGAACGCCGCGGTTATTCTGGACGAGGCCCAGAACACGACGGCAATGCAGATGAAAATGCTGCTCACCCGACTGGGCGAAAATAGCCGCATGGTAGTGACTGGCGATCCAAGCCAGGTTGATTTGCCATCGGGCCAGACTTCCGGGCTGGCGGACGCGGTGCGTCTCCTTCAGGGCATTGAGGGTATCGGCCATGCCAGCTTCACTGCGGCGGACGTGATTCGTCACGAACTGGTCGGACGCATTGTCACGGCCTATGATGAGGAAGCGGCGCGCAAGCGCGAGCGCCGAGAATGAAGCGCGCGGTGGCTGCGGCGCTGACGATCGACGTGATTGTCGATTCGGAACAATGGAAGGATGCCGGTGCAGCCAAAGCACTGGTGCGACGCGCCGTGATGCAAGCGGCCGTTGCGCTGTCAACAAACCCGACCGAGCTTGCTATCGTTCTCACTGACGACCGCAAAATGCGCACGCTCAATCGTAATTGGCGCGGTACTGACGCCGCCACCGATGTACTTTCGTTCGCGACAAGAAACGCCGGCGGCCGACATCTGGGCGACATCGTGCTCGCTTATGAAACCGTTGTGCGGGAGGCCCGGCGCGAGCACAAACCGCTCGCCCATCATCTTGCGCATCTCGCCGTCCACGGCTTTCTACATCTTCTCGGCTTTGATCACGAAAGTGACGGGGAGGCGCGCGAGATGGAACACGCCGAGCGCGCGGTCTTGCGGCAATTGGCGATTCCCGATCCGTACCACTCGCGGGTCCCTGCTAGGCGCCAGCACGCCAAGCCGGCCGCAAAACGAGGTGCCAGAAGTCGAGCGCGTACCGCTCGGAGCGCGTAGAATGGCAGTTGCGATCTTGAGGGCCAAGACCACTGATGACTGACTCTCGACCACGCACCGAACCGACCGAGCGTCACGCACTTTCGGTCGTGGTGACGGCGCACGGGGAACAAAGTGACGGCTGGCTCACGCGCTTCAAGCGCATGCTGTTCGGTTGGCGGGCGGCTTCGACGCGCGCGGACCTTGAGCTCGTCCTGACTGCGGAACAGGCGCAGTCCGACTTTTCTCCCGAAGAAGCCGCGATGCTCAAGAACATCCTCGGGCTCCGGGAGACCCGAATCGAAAGAATCATGGTGCCGCGCGCCGACATCGTCGCCGTCCAGCAAGACATTGCGCTCGGCGAACTTGTCAAAGTTTTCCAAGTCGCCGCGCATTCGCGCCTGGTTGTGTACAACGACACGCTCGACGATCCGACGGGAATGGTCCATATCCGCGACCTGATTGCATTCATGGCAGCGCGCGCCTCGCGTGAGGGGCCCGCAACGGCCGCGGCCGACAACGCAACAGCCAGCGATCTTAATTTCGCGAATATCAATCTCTCCGCACCGCTTGCCGCGGCGAATATCATCCGCGAAATCCTCTACGCGCCGCCTTCGATGCCGGCGCTTGACCTGCTCGCTAAGATGCAGGCGACTCGCATTCATCTCGCGCTCGTGATCGATGAATATGGCGGCAGCGACGGCCTCGTTTCGATCGAAGATTTGGTGGAGTTGATCGTGGGCGATATCGCCGACGAGCATGACGAGCAAGAAACCCCCCCGGTTATACGGCAAAGCGACGGATCGTTTTTAGCTAATGGCCGTGCCAGCCTCGATGACGTGCGTGCTGCGATTGGCAGCCAATTCGATGTCGGCGATGTTGCAGAAGAGGTCGACACGCTCGGCGGTTATCTCGTCACCAAGGCTGGCCATGTTCCGGTGCGCGGCGAGTTGGTGCCGGGGCCCGACCCGTTTGAGGCGGAGGTGCTTGATGCGGACCCGCGCCGGGTCAAGCGCGTCAAGATCTATCTGCGCAAGGACCGCCGTCCGGCAAGCGTCCGCGAC
>JBASAH010000356.1:0-16973 GCA_049650505.1 Xanthobacteraceae bacterium | reverse complement strand
GTTTGTGATCGGCCGGCACGACATACCACGGCGCGTAATCCGTCGAGGTATGGCGGATCATGTCTTCATAGGCCGTCATGTAATCGTCCCAACGCTCGCGCTCGGCGGCGTCGCTGGCCGAGAACTTCCAGCGCTTTGTTGGCGTATCAAGGCGCGCCAGGAATCTTTTGAGCTGTTCCTCTTTGGAAATGCGTAAATGAAATTTCAGCACCAGCGTGCCGTTGCGCGTTAGATGACGTTCGAACTTACGAATATCCTGGAAACGGTGCTTCCAGATATTCTTTTTGGTCACGCTCGGCGGCAGCTTCTGCCGCTCCAGTAGGTCGGTATGGACGCGTACGACCAGTACTTCCTCATAATAGGACCGATTGAAAATTCCGATGCGGCCGCGTTCCGGCAGATTTTTGCTAATTCGCCACAGAAAATCATGAGCGAGCTCTTCAGAGCTCGGCGCCTTGAATGAGTGCACCAGGCAACCTTGCGGGTTGATGCCGGCCATCACATGCTTGATGACGCCGTCCTTGCCCGCCGCATCCATGCCCTGAAGCACAACCAGCACCGCCCAGCGGCCGTGGGCGTAAAGCCGGTCTTGCATGTCGGTCAGGCGGTCCACGCCGCTCGCGAGAACCGCCCGCACTTCTTTGATGTCGGTGGGAAGGCCGAAGCGTTCCGCCGGATCGTGATCGGTAAGATTGAACTCTTCCGGTTTGTCGATCCGGCATCGCTTGACGATTTTGGCGAGCTTCATCGCCAAGGACAGCGCTCACTCATGCCACGGGTTGACGAAGAGGCCGACCATGCCGGCCACGCTCTTGGTGTGCGCCGGAGCTTGGCCGGGTGGCGCAAGCTTCGCTGCGACTTCGTCTCTGGTCAGGCCTGGCGGCATTTCGCTCGGCGCAAGATCGGTCGCGATCAGGATGAAGGCATAGTGATGGGCCGTTTGATTAGCCGGCGTGCACGGCCCCAAATAATAGCCGACGCCCTGACTATTTTTGCCGCTAACATATTTATCGCTCGGCTTGCTCACTTCACCTTCGGCAAAGCCGCTGACCGAGGCCGGGATTCCATACGCCACCCAATGAACGCTGCCGCTACCGCCGCGGCCTTCGGGATCGGTCATCAGCAAAACCAAGCTTTTGGTGCCGTCCGGAATGCTGCTCCAGGACAATTGCGGCGACACATTATCGCCGACGCAGTTCGGATTATTCGGTGCGTTGGCTGCGCTATTGGCGACCTTTTTTGGCATCATTTTGCCATCGGCAAAGGTGGTCGATTTAAGGGTGAAAATCTCGGCGGCATCGGCCGTCGCCGCAGCAAAGCCCAATGCAATTATCGCTGCAACTATCGCCGTGGTAACCATACAAACGCGCTTCTCGAACATCGTTTCCTCTATGGCATTCGTTGACGTTTCCGCCGCGGCGCGTGCCGCGGCTTCACAACAACCCCAGGTGCATCTCGAAATTCCGCAAAATGCAGTCCGATTTTGCCATCAATTCCGTGAGCGGTCGACCAGCGCTCGCTCCTTGATCCATGGCATCATCTCGCGCAGCTTGGCGCCGATCTGCTCGATCGGATGGGCGGCGCATTTGGCGCGCATGGCCTTGAAGGACGTCTGATTGACCTTGTTCTCCAGCATCCATTCCTTGACGAATTTGCCCGATTGAATGTCGCCGAGAATGCGTTTCATTTCAGCGCGGGTTTTTTCATCGACCACCCGCGGGCCGGAGACATATTCACCGTACTCGGCGGTGTTGGAGACCGAATAGTTCATCGTGGCAATGCCGCCCTCATAGATGAGGTCGACGATCAGCTTCACTTCGTGCACGCATTCGAAATACGCCATTTCCGGCGCGTAGCCGGCTTCCACCAAAGTCTCGTAACCGGCCTTCATCAGCTCGACCAAGCCGCCGCACAGCACCGACTGCTCGCCGAATAGATCGGTCTCGCATTCTTCGCGAAAGCTCGTCTCGATGATGCCGGCGCGACCGCCGCCGATCGCGGCGCCATAGGACAAGCAGAGATCGTGGGCGTTGCCGGAGACGTCGCGATGAATGGCGAGGAGGCACGGCACGCCGGCGCCGCGCTGATATTCCGAGCGTACCGTATGGCCGGGCCCCTTGGGCGCGATCATCATCACGTCGAGGTCGGTGCGCGGCTCGATCAGATTGAAGTGAATGTTGAGCCCGTGCGCGAACATTAAGGCCGCGCCCTGTTTCATATTGGGGTGCAGGTGATTGTTGTAAATGTCGGCCTGCAATTCGTCGGGGGTGAGCATCATCATCACGTCGGCCCACTTCGCCGCCTCGGCGACTTCCATGACGTTGAGCTTCTCGGCTTGCGCCTTCTTGACGCCTTGCGAGGCTTTACGCAGCGCCACCGCGACGTTCTTGACGCCGGAATCGCGCAAATTAAGCGCGTGGGCGTGGCCCTGGCTGCCGTAGCCGATGATGGCGACCTTCTTGCCCTTGATCAGGTTCAGGTCGGCGTCGCGATCGTAATAAACACGCATGTTTTCCTCACCCTTGATGCCGCCAAAGGAAACCGGCCGGCGCGCTCCGATGTTGCTTCTAGTTTCTGCGCGCGGCGGCGACAAGCCCGCTCTGCCGGGTTTCGAACCGCGCCGGCGGGGAGGCTTTTTTTGCCGAGCCGTCAAACTGCTCGCGCGCGCGGGCGATCTTTGTCTGATTGCGAAGTGCCCAATCGCCGAGCGCCGAGACTGGTTCCAACAAATCGCGCCCGAGCGCGGTCAAAGCATAGTCGACGCGTGGCGGAATTATCGGAAACACCGTGCGCGTGACCAATCCGTCGCGCTCGAGCCCGCGCAGGGTCAGGGTCAGCATGCGCTGCGAGATGCCACCGATCGAACGCCGCAATTCATTGAACCGCAAGGGACCGCCGCCGAGCTTGGTGACCACAAGCACCGACCATTTGTCGCCGACACGAGCCAGCACATCGCTGACCGCGCGGCAGTCGGCAGGCAAATGCTTGTGTCTAGGTTTCATTCCTATGTCTTCTTGCCGGACCGGCCTCGGGTCACCTATTAGCCTTAGTTACAACTTGTCACTAAGGTATTCAACATGCGGTTACGCAATTTTGCCCCGCATCACCGTGCTTGTCGGCAGCGAAGAAGTTCTTGGCCGACTTCGTCGATCGCTTCGCGCTCCTTGTGACCAGGCCAGCTCCGGCGGCGGCGCGGGCTTCGGCGGCGTAACCGCGGCGAGGCATTTGTCTTCTCAGGAATCGAGCTGCGACCAATGTCCGCTTACTTTCAAGCGGACATTCGTCCGGCACCACCGCGATGTCCGCTAAGGGCCAATAAGCGAGATTGTGCGGTCGTTTCGTCACCGATTGGCGGGGGAACAAACGGGGAAAATGAAAAGCGAGCTTAGTTGCTGCTTGCTTTGGGTGTATCCTGACTGCAACAATCAGGTGCAATTCGTTTTGATTCGCGTTCGCAAACTGATTTGCGCCCACTGACAGCCACAATTCGCGATGGATAATTGGCCCCGATCCCTTGGGGTGTCGGGGGATGGGGACAGAGATCGGGGCCGCACTCTCAGGGACGAGAGCGAGCCCCGATCTAACACGTTGTTGATGGTGAGGTAATAAATACTTCGTTAACGAACTAGACTTTTGGTTAGTGAACCGAGCCTTTGGTTTAACAACCTATTTGTGATCGGTGGTCGACCCATCAGCCTTCAATTCTTTGTTTTCTAACTGCCCCCTTTAGGGCCTTCGAAATCTCCAATCAAGATCGTCATTGGCGCATGCCGGTGGGACCGAGGAAAGTCCTGCCTGCCCTGCATCGATGGGAGCTGCGTATGGCTCAGAATGCTTTCGGCAACCCTGCGTCTTTAAGCAATTTGTTCGCTAGATGAATCGCTTCACACAACTTCATCAAACAAATAATTCGTCAAACAAAGTCCGACTGATGAGCGTCCATGCCGTCAAGCCATTCCCATTGAGAATAACCACGCACCTGACGCGATGAGGACGATGCCCGTAAGTCGAGGCAGTAGGCGGCCCATGGAAGTAACTCTTTCCAAAAAAGCAAATAATGCCAGGAGTACGATCCAAAGCACGTTCATCACGCCGCCAACCAACAATAGCGCCATCAGTGCCCAGCAGCAGCCAACACAATAGGCGCCATGACGAAGCCCAAGGATTATCGAACCCCATGCGTCACGGCGATAGCCGCCATGCCGCATCAAGAACGCGAACGGTCTCTGACATTCGGCAAGGCATAGCTCATTAAGTCGGGTCCATTGATATAGGCCCGCAACCACGAATACGAACCCGCCGAGCATGTTGCTCGTGGTTGCCATCGTGAAATCGAGCAAAGCGCTACGCTCCAGCGCCCATTGCACCAGCGTGGCGAACAGCGAAAACACCATCCACACGAGGAAATAGCCGATAGCGAACCAAACAGTTGCAGCGAGTGGCCTGCTCTGCGCCTCGGTTTGTCGGCCGACGCGGGCGTACATGAGAAACATCGGCGCCGCCGAGGGCGTCATCATGCCGACCATCATCACCGTCCACATTGCAAATACGAATGCGAATTCCACCGCGTGCCACGGCATGTCCGCCGGCATCATCAGTCCCATGCCGGACGGAATCATCCGCAAGCCGGTCATGTCCATGCCGCCCATGCTCATGTCGGTCGAGAGCCACAGCAGGTAGCTCCACACTGACGCCGTCAAAAACGCGACTGCAAGGATGACGATGATGCGGTCGCGCTTGAGCACGACTGTCTTGACGGGCTCGAGATTGACAACCTCGCATCCGAGTCCAAAGTCGCGAAGTTTGGTTACGATAAAAGCTGCCGTCGGACGGCTACCCTCAGCGGGCATCGGCGGTCTCTCGGGCTCCGGGTCGGCGCTCTCGTCCGTCATGTAATCACACCGTCATCAACGGACCTTCCTTTACAGTGAAGAGCAAAGGTCACTGGTGAATTATTAGTGATCGAACGCGTGTCAGCTATGCTCTGGGGGAAGCTTCTGTCGCCCACTTTTGTCGCTTTTAGGCTGATGGTCTGTTCAGGTCTGCGTGCGCAATCTGATTGCAGCGGTTACACATTCGATCAGTGATGCGTCGTCGAACGGTTTGCCTAAAAAACCGACCGCTCCGCCATCTACCGCACGGGTCCGGTATTGCTCATTCGGATAGGCGGTAATCAAAATTACTGGCGTATCATGTCCCTGCGACCGCAGCGCTTCCTGCAATTCAAGGCCAGTTAATCCTGCTATTTGCACGTCGGTGATTAGGCACGTTGTTTCGCCGACCACGCTAGAGGCAAGGAAGTGGCTCGCCGAACTGAAAGTGATGGCCTTGAAACCCAAGGACTCGATGAGCTGCCGTATGCTGTCGCGGACCAGCGCGTCATCATCGACAATCGAGATCAAGGGAACTTCGGACATTCCACTCCCGGAAGAAACTTCTAGTAACAACAACCATCACGAAACCACAGCTCATATTCGAGAAATTTGATCTAGCTCAAATAGCAGCCGGTTCAGTGAGGAACTGAATGGAAAGATTAACGGTCGGGAGCGTGCTATCGCAGTGCCTTGGCGATCTCAGTGTTGCTTCTCAAAGAGGACATCGCCTGACGCATTATATATGGCGCGGGCGCCCAGGATGACCGTGGAACTCACATCCCCTCGGGCCCGCGAGCGATCGCGACCACGCCGGTCCGCGATACCTCGACCAAGCCGACCGGCAGCATCAAATTGATGAAGCTTTCGATCTTGTCCGAGGCGCCGGTGATCTCGAACACGAAGCTTTCGGTGGTGGCGTCGATGACGCGAGCGCGGAAGGCGTCGGCGAGCCGCAGCGCTTCCATGCGATGCTCGCCGCTGCCGCGCACTTTGACCATGGCCAATTCGCGCGCGATTGCCGGGCCGCCGACGCTCAGATCGACCACACGGTGCACCGGCACCAGCCGGTCGAGCTGATTTTTAATTTGCTCGAGCACCATGGCCGTGCCGCGCGTGACGATCGTTATCCGCGACAGATGCTTCTCGTGCTCGGTTTCCGACACCGTCAGCGAGTCGATGTTGTAACCGCGGCCGGAGAACAACCCGACCACTCGCGCCAATACGCCGGGCTCGTTATCGACCAGCACGCATAAGGTGCGCGTCTCGACCGGCTCGGCTGTAGTCATGGCCGGATAGTGCGTCGTGGTGGGTGTTGTCGTCACCGCGGCTTCCTTCCCCGAACCTTTGGTTTGGCGCTTATTCACACCAGCATCTTGCCTTTCTCGGTCACCGCGTCCTCGACCCGCGTCGTGGCGTCGCCGAGCAGCATTTCGTTATGCGCGCGGCCCGATGGGATCATCGGGAAGCAATTCTCCGCCGGATCGACCACGCAATCGAAGATGACCGGCTTGTCGACCTCGATCATTTCCCGGATCTTGTCGTCGAGCTCGCCCGGATGCTCGCAGCGAATACCGTGCGCGTGATAGGCCTCCGCCAGCTTGACGAAATCCGGCAGCGCTTCGGTGTAGGAATGCGAATAGCGGCCGCCGTGTAGCAATTCCTGCCACTGCCGCACCATCCCCATGTACTGGTTATTGATGATGAAAATCTTGATCGGCAGTTCGTATTGCGCCGCCGTCGACATTTCTTGCATGGTCATCAGCACTGACGCCTCGCCGGCGATGTCGATGACGAGCGAATCCGGGTGGGCAAGCTGCACGCCGACCGATGCCGGCAGGCCGTAGCCCATCGCGCCCAAACCACCCGACGTCATCCAGCGCGTCGGCTCCTGGAAATGGTAGAACTGCGCCGCCCACATCTGATGCTGTCCCACCTCCGTGGTGATGTAGGTGTCGCGATCCTTGGTGAGTTCGTAGAGGCGCTGGATCGCGTATTGCGGCTTGATGATCTCGTTCGAGTTGCGATAGGCCAGCGAATTCTTCGCGCGCCATTTGCCGATCTGCGCCCACCAGACGTCGAGCGCCTTCTTGTCGGTCTTGGCGCCGGCCTCGCGCCAAACGCGCAGCATATCCTCAAGCACATGGGCGCAATCGCCGACGATCGGCACATCGACTTTCACGTTCTTGTTGATGGATGACGGGTCGATGTCGATGTGAATTTTCTTCGAACCAGGCGAGAACGCATCGACCCGGCCGGTGATGCGATCGTCGAAGCGCGAACCGACCGCGATCATCAGATCGCAATCGTGCATCGACCAATTTGCTTCCCAGGTGCCGTGCATGCCGAGCATGCCGAGCCATTGCGGATCGGCGGCTGGAAAAGCGCCAAGCCCCATCAGTGTCGAGGTGATCGGGAAGCCGGTGAGCTTGACCAGTTCGCGCAACAGGTCGCTGGCGCGGCGGCCGGAATTGATCACGCCGCCGCCGGTATAAAAGAGCGGACGTTTGGCGGCCGCCATCATTTCCACGGCACGTTTTATCTTGTCCGGATCGCCTTTGAGCTTGGGACGATAGCCGCGATGAGCGAATTCCGTCGGTTTAAAATAACGCCCTTTGGCGAACTGGATGTCCTTGGGAATATCGACGACGACCGGGCCGGGACGGCCACTCGAGGCGATGTGGAACGCTTCGTGCAGCACGCGCGGCAGATCGACGACGGATTTGACGAGATAATTGTACTTGGTGCAGGGCCGCGTGATGCCGACCGTGTCGCATTCCTGGAACGCGTCATTGCCGATCAGATGGGTCGGCACTTGACCGGTGATGACGACGAGCGGGACCGAGTCGCATAATGCATCGGTCAACCCGGTGACGGCATTGGTGGCGCCCGGCCCCGATGTCACCAGCACGGCGCCGACTTTGCCGGTCGAGCGGGCGTAGCCTTCTGCGGCATGCACCGCGCCTTGCTCATGGCGCACCAGGATGTGCCGCACCTTGTCTTGTTGAAACAGCGCGTCATAGATCGGCAGCACCGCGCCGCCGGGATAGCCGAAGATGTGCTCGACGCCTTGATCGGCGAGCGCCGCGATCACCATTTCCGCGCCGGTCATTTCAGTCATCGCACTCCCCATGGCACTCTCCATGCTCTAGCCGTCGAACATTTGATAACAAAAAAGGGCCTCGAGGGCCCTTGGTCGCGCACCGCCACGTCTCGCGGGTAGCCTAGCTACCCCCGGCGGTGCGCTTCGATACGAGGATCAGCGAATGGAACGGACGCACGCGTCGGCCTCTTCCGTGCTGGTTGTTCAAACGCGAGCGGTTATAAGCATTGTGTCCGGATGGGTCAAGCAAATTGCGGCAGCAATCGGGCTCGCGCACGCGCTGCGGTCTTCAAACTAGCGTTTGAAATCGGAATGACGCGGCAAACGGCAATCGTTAACCAACCTTAACTGTCACACGAGAGCCGCGATTTCGCGCGGCCGCGGCCTTTAATTTTCCTAGGCATGTTGCTGAACTAACGCAGTCGGGGGCGTGAGCATTCTCAACTGACCGATCACGCGCTGCCGGTTTTCTCGATCCAGGAGACACGGATGGGGGCCATGATCGCAGCTTTTCGAGTTCGCGCGCAGGTTCCCGGCGCGGTCGCACTCATCCTCGCGTTGACGATCGTCGTCGCGGCGCGCGCGCCGGCTCTCGCCGTGCCGCCGTCGGCGGCAGCGTTCAATTCCAATGAATCCATCCTCAAATGGATCAATGGCTATCGCCACCGGCCCGATCCGGACCGATTGCCGGCGGTGGTGCGCGGCCTCAGTGCCATGCAAGCGTTCAAGGCCGCCGAAAGCTCGGGACCATATGTGGGCTTCATCGCCGGCGTGCTCGGCACCAATGCCTCGCGCGCCGACGATCTCATTGCCAAAATGGTGGCCATCGACCCGTCCGATCATTGGGTGCTGGTGCGTGCCATTGCCTATTCCGGACTGCCGAACTGGCGCGAGCTGCTCGCGACCTTCGTCGATCGGATGGCGACGCGCCGCGCGATGATCGACAAATATCTCGACGGCAAACTGCCGCGGCTGGAGCAGATCGACTTCAAGACCGACAAGCCGGGCATGCTCGACAAGATCAAATCGACGCTGCATCTCGATAAGGATCGCAAGAAGGCGGTGGCGCTCGAACCGACGCCGGAGCTGATCGACGTGTTGTGGGGCTATTATCTCGCGACCGGCAGCTATGTGCCGATCGAGCGCATGATCAAACTGTTGCCGCTCGCCAACGACAAAGACAATGTCGACAGCCTCACCACCGGCAGCGCGGCCAAGTTCACGCTGGCGAGCAATGCGGTACGCGATGCCGATCTCCTGGCGATGCTGAAATGGGGCGCCAAGAACCAGCCCAAAGACGTCAAGATCGTGCTCGACGACGTGATCGAGACGGCGGAGACGGTCGACACCGTGCACATGCGCCAGGAATCGCTTGCCGCGATCGAGGAACTCAAGACTAAGGGGCCGAACTCAAAACGCGAACTATCGGGTTGGGGCCAGATCGGCCAAGGCGCGCTGTCGATGGGCTGCATCGCCGCCGCGGCAACCGGGCAGATCGAACTCGGAATACCATGCGTGATCGGCGGCGCTGCTTATACCGCCGGCCTGCAATACATGACGCATTAGCGCATGATCCGGAAAAGTGGGCACCGGTCTTCCGAAAAGATCATGCGCAACTAAAAAGCATGATCCGGAAAAGCCTGCCCTCGGACCTGATCCCGAGGTAGGAACCGTCTGACATCCCGAGGCTGAGTGCTCTCGCTTTTCTAGAGATGCTTGACCGGCTTCGACAGATCGCCGAAATTGTTAGCGGTGGTTCCCGTAAGGGATCAAAAGGGAACGCGGTGCGTGCGCCTTAAACGCGCTCAAAGCCGCGGCTGCCCCCGCAACTGTAAGCGGCGAGGCTTCGGCCGATATTTGCCACTGGGAATCCCGTGTTCCTGGGAAGGCGGCCGGAGACAGCGACCCGCGAGCCAGGAGATCTGCCACCAGCAACGGTCACGCGCGAGCGCGTTGGGCGGGGTGTCCTGACGAATTCAGTCCGGTTGTTGCACGGTCCCAGTACGGCGAAAGCGGACCGCCAATCAGCCAAAATCGCGGTGACGGGGACGTGGTTCGCTTCTGGGGCGTCGCGTGTTTCCTGTCCATTATCGGGGCCGTAAGCGCAGCCGCTGCCGCGTGTTGTTTCTCGCAACAGTACTCGCCACAGCCTCCCTGATCCCGAGCCCCGTTGCCGCCCAGACACCGGCACCACAGGAGCAGGCTCGGCCAGCTCAAGGAACGCTCCCACAAATACGCGTGTCAGGGCGGCGTCCGACCCAGCCAGGTCCAGTTAAAAAGCCGCGCACCGAAGCAGCCGCTCCCGCGGCGCCGAGCAAAGACCAAACGACGCCTTTGGCGGGAATTCCCATCACACCCTTGAATACCGTGACTCAAAGCGCCACGCGGCTCGGGCTTCCCGTTATTGAAACGCCGGCATCCGTCGAGGTTGTCAATCAACAAACGATACAGGAGCAAGGCTACCGGACCACGACCGATACGGCGCAAGGCGCAGTCGGTGTCTTGGCCGGCGACTCCGCCGGGGCGCCCGCAAATTTTTCCATGCGCGGCTTTGCCGGACCGCAGGTGAATGTCCTTTACAATGGAATATGGACTGGGCCTGCGGACATCACCTCGCGCTGGATGGACACGGCCAACCTTGGCCAGGTGGAATTTCTCAAAGGCCCTTCATCCTTGATGTCGGGATTGAACGCCATTGGCGGCTCAGTCAATTACGTTTCAAGGCAGCCGATTGCCGGACCAATCAGGAATGAAGCGGACGCCTTTCTGGATTCATTCGGATCATTCCGGTCTCATTTCGGTTCGGGTGGCAGCACCCAGGTCCGAGGCCTCGATTATCGCTTTGATATCAGCGGCGCAAAATTCAATAGCTTTATCGACGGCGACTTTCGCGACGTCACGGGCCTCGCCACGCAATTCAATTATCGCGTGACCGACGCATTCAAGACGTTCGTCGCCGTCGAATACAAGAAAGATTCCGGCCACGCCTATTGGGGCACGCCGGTCGTTCCGGTCTCGTTTGCCGGAGCGCATGCCGTGAATGGAGTTGTGTCGGGCACCGCCATCAACACCTTCGATGGCTCGGTTATCGGGCCGCTCACGGTGGATTCGCGGACGCTGACGACCAATTACAATGTCGCTGACAATGCGACCGGCGCGCAGGAGCTTTGGCTCCGCGGCGGCTTCGAATGGCGGCCGCTGAACAATGTCACGATCAAAGACCAGGTCTATTCCTATCAAGCGAAACGTAATTGGTTGGACAGCGAGACCTATGCCTTTAGCTTGACGACACCGATGCAGCCTTGCCCTGGCTCGCTACCGACATGTATCGCTCGCGACCGCTTCGCCGTCTTTCATAATCAGAACATATTCGGAAACAACGCCGACCTGACGTGGGACTCGGTGATCTTCGGTCTGGAAAACCGCTTTGCCGCGCAACTGCAGACGAGCAGCAACAGGATCACGTTCAAGGAAGACATCAGTGAACCGTTCCCCGATGACACGGTCAGCGTCGTCAATCCGCAGCCCGGACTTTATGGCCCGCTGCTGTTGAGCACGCGCAACAGCAAGCTCGACGATATTGCCGGATCGTTCGAAGACCGTTTGAAATTGACTCCCGCGTTCGCCCTAATCGGCGGCGTGCGCGTCGAGCGGCTCGCTTTGTCCCGCGATGGCGTCAATGCCGACGGCACGGTCCCCAGTGGACTCCCCTTTTCCGTCAGCTGGGAGCCGGTGTCCTATCGTGCGGCTTACACGTATGAGCCGATTCCGGGTCTGACCTTCTACAGCATGTACGCGACTGCGTATAACCCGGCGGTGGCTGCGGTTTTCTCCATCGCGCCAGGGACCTCGTTGCAGCTGACGAGTTCGCGGATCTACGAAACCGGCGCCAAGCAACTGTTCTGGAACAACAGAGCGGAATGGACCGTCGCCCTTTACGATATCGTCCAGCGTAATGTGTTCATCCCGATAAGCACGACGCAAACGGTCGTCGCCGGCGAAGTCGCAAGCAAAGGCATCGAGCTCGCTGCCGCCGTGAGTCCGATCGACGGGCTCAAGCTCTGGGGCAACGCGGCTCTCATCCATGCGCGTTTTGGCAATTTCGGTACGTTTACCGGCAATGTCCCGCCGAATGTGGCCCCGCTGATTGCCAATGCCGGGCTTTCTTATCGTTTCAATCATTGGCGATGGCCGCTCGAGATCGGCGGCTCGATGCGGTACGTCGGAAACCGCTTCTTAGAGCAGGACAACCTCACAACCCTGAACGCCTTTACGACCGCGGACGTCTATGCATTCCTCGACATTCCCGGCCGTGACGTTGCAATGCCGGAATTGGAAAACTTTCGAATTTCAATGCGCGTGCGCAACCTGACAGACGCAGTCTATGCCGCGTGGTCCGACACCACATATCCCGATCAAATCCTCCTCGGCGCCCCGCGGACCTATGAAGTCGGCGCGTCAGCAAGATGGTGAACCACTCTTTGCTGCGTCCGCTTATTCTGCTGCACCGCTATTTCGGCGTCGCTTTCTGTCTGCTGTTCGCGATGTGGTTTGCATCGGGAATCGTGATGCATTTCGTGCAGTTTCCGGCCCTGAGCGAATCCGAACGCGTCGCCGGTTTGCTGCCGATCGATCTAATGCGGGTCGTGCATAGTCCGGCGGAGGCGGTCGCCGCCAGCAAAATCGGCGACGTGATGCGTATACGCCTCGTGCAGCGAAGCGACGGGCCGGTATATCTGGTGTCGGGTTCCTCCGCCGTCAAAACCCTTCGCGCTGACGATCTTGGCGATGGCACGGTCCGCTCGACGCAATTGGCCGGCATTCTCGCCAGGAATGATGACACGAATGACGCCACCAATGACCTGCGCAACCTAGATGCACCAGTTGCCGCGGAGATTTTCTCCGATCAATGGACGGTAGCCGAACAATACGATCAGCATCGCCCTTTGTACCGCGTGGCGGTGGAAGACCGGGCTGGTACTGAGGTCTATGTATCGGCGACCACTGGCGAGGTCGTACTGAAAACGACGCGTTGGCAGCGCTGGTGGAACTATGCCGGAAGCGTTGCGCACTGGATTTATCCGACCGTGTTGCGAAGTCATCCGGGGTTGTGGGTCTCGTTGCTCTGGTGGCTTGCCTTCCTTGCAATGATCGGGGCGGGTCTAGGCGCGGTGATTGGAACGTCGCGGCTCGACCTCACGGGACGGCGCGCGGTATCGCCCTATTGCGGCTGGCATGCATGGCATCACTGGCTTGGTCTGTGTTGCATGGTGTTCGTGTTGACATGGATATTCAGTGGCTGGCTGTCGATGGATCACGGCCAGATCTTCTCGACCGGAAGACCGACTACGACGCAGGGGCGCGGGATCGCCGGTGATCCGGACTGGCAGAATTTACCGCCCGACCAATCGCAACGCGTCGTTCATGGCGCCAAGGAAGTCGAGTGGTTTGCGTTCGACGGGCGCATCTACCGTCGCGATCGCTTGAACGTCGCACAGCAGCAAATGTTCCTCTCCGAGGCCGGTCCGCGCGGGGAGGCGACCGCGCGCGCGTTCCTTCGGGCCGACGAAATCGACGCCGCCGTGAGGCGCCTCGCGCAGACGTGTGCGGATACTTTTGTCGTCAAAGCGAGTGACGACTATCCAGCGGCTTCGACGATGCCGGATGCGCCCGTATTCCGGGGGAAATGTGGAGCCGATTGGTTTGACATCGATGGATCGAACGGTGCTCTCATCGCGCAACTCGACCAATCGCGACGCGCCTACCACTGGCTTTATGCGGGACTGCACAAGCTCGATTTTTCGTTTCTGACGGCCCGCCCCGCATTGCGAACAGGCTTGATCGTCGTCTTGTGCGGTTGCGGTTTCCTGTTCAGCCTGACCGGCATTGTCATCGCAGCGCGCCGCTTGCTGTCGTGCTTACGGCGAGCCGTCGGCTAAACGATATCCGATATGTCGCGAAACGAAGTGGTGCGTTGTAGGCAATTGTATTTACTGCCCGCCCAAGCCCGGGAGCGACTGTGCTCGCATGACCGGCGGCGGATTCCACTTGCCGGTGAGCGCGTCGGACTTCGGGCCGTAGAGGCGCATTGTCAGGTTGAATGGACCCCTCGGCGCGGGAAGCCAGTTGGCCTCTTTGTCCTTTCCTGGGCTCTCGTTCTGGAAGTAGAGGTCGAGTGAGCCGTCAGAATTGTACTTGAATGGCATCCAGCTACTGATGGCGAAACGGTTAAGGCTGTTGGCGACCTGAAAGCCGTCCGAGTCGTAAAGCGTGATCGACCAAAAAGCATTCACCGGCGGCGTAAGGCCTTTCTCGAAACTAATCGTGTACTTGTTAGTGCCGTCCAGCGGCTTGCCGGATTCATCGCCGAGGTTGAGCGGATAGATCGCATCTTCCGGCAGATTCGCCCCGAGCCCGACTTGTGCGACGATGGCGCGTTTCAAGTAGTAGTTGCCGTACACGCCCATCGTGTCGGTGTTCATCGACCAGCCGTTCACGACCCTGGCGAGGGTGGGCACTTTCCACGCCATCAACTTTTGTGCGTCCTCCGGCGCGCCTTCCAACCCCTTTTTCACCGCCGGGTCTGCCTTGTCGATGTCAAAGCTTTTCCCGGGCTCGATGCCGATACGCTTCATTTGCGCGATGATCGGCTCGTCGGTGAGGTGGGGTAGCTGAAGCTTGAGCAATTCGGTCGCGTAGGCGAAGTAGGCGCCGGCCGGCATAGTATCGACCTGAATTTTCGGCGGCGTCTTCATGTCGACGCTCGGATCGATCTTTGCCTCGACCGGCTTGGCCGGCTTACCCCATTGCGAGAGCGGCGTGATCTTGTAACCGGCTTGGATTTTGTGAACGGCATCGTAATCCGGTGGGCCGTCGGTCTTGGTGCGGCCGATGATCCAGACGTAGGGAGTGGGGGCTTCGATTTGCGTAAATCCTGCCGGTACGGTTCCGCTCCAGCCGCGTGGCGTGATGAGGAAATTACCAGCTTGCGTTCCCGTCGTCCGCCAACCCGGCGAGGCGAAGACATCCGACCACATGTCGAGCATCGGCAGTAGATAATAACGTCCGCCCGTATCCGGGACCGAGACGATCATCGGCTCTTTGGTGAGGTCGAGAAATCCAAACGAGTACAGCGTGTCGAAATTGGGCCGTACAACTTGCTTCATGTCGGCGGTCGGAAACGTGGGAACGTTGAACAACACGTTCATCGGCGCGCCGATTCCTTTACCGGGCTCGACATTCGTCAGCTGCTTGCGGGTCACGTCCATCGTCACGAGCGGATAGAAATAAATGTAGGCATCGGCGGCGATGGCGTGCGCTTCCTGTTCGCTGATGGCGCTCTGCGCTTGCGCGGCGAGTGAAAGGACAGGACAGAGAAGAAGGGCCAGTTTCAACGCAAACGTACTTCTGGCCATAGCGCCTCTCGGTCAATGCGCTTCGACAATCAGAAGAACCGCACCGTAAATCTCGTGCCCTGGTTGCTATCGCCCCGGTCGATCCGCAATTCACCGCCGATCTGTTCGACAAAAGACCGGATAATTCTCATTCCGAGTCCTTTGCCGGCGGCTGGATCAAATCCCTCCGGCAAAGCCGGACCCTCGTTGGAGACCGACAGCAAATAGCCTTTTTGGGGATCGGCTTCCAAACTGAGCGTGATCCTGCCGGTGCCGTATTTGGCTGCGTTCGTGAGCAATTCGTTGGCAATGAAACCGAGCGGAATGGCTGTATCGGCCGAAAGATTGATTTCAATGCCCTCCATCGCGATGACGCGATCGGGACTGCCCAACGACAGCATCTTGGAGAAGTCGCGACAGAGTTCCTCAAGATATTGCTTGATCGCGATAGTTCGCACGCCGTCGAAGGAGTGCAGATGCCGGTGAATGCGACAGATCGTGGCAACGCGATCCGCAGCCGCCGCCAATTGCGAAGCAACTTCAGCATTCTTCGACGCGCGGCCTTGCAGCGTAAGCAGGCTGACAATCATTTGCGCGCCGTTCAACAGCCGATGATCGGACTCCTGGTGCAAAACCACCATTTGTCGGATCAGCTCATCCTTTTGATTAAGCAGCGCTTCTTCCCGAGCGAGAGCCTCGCGCAGCTGGATTTCCGTGCGCCGGCGTCTGATCAGCTCGCGTTCGCAGCTTTCGACGGTGCGGTGCTCTTGGTCGTCAACGATCTGGCCGTCGACTATAATGACCTGAGGGGAGTCCGCACTGTGCGGCAAATGTTCAAATTCCAGCAGCCCCTGCTCGGCCTCTTTGCTTTTCGCGTAGCTGGCCGAGAGAATCGCCTCGTTGGCGTATTCCCAGAGCTGATCTGTATTCGTCTCTGTGTTTGACATGGGGCACCCTCTCCCGTGCCCCGACATCCCGCACATATCATGAGCCGTCATCGCGACAGTTACAAGACCAAATAAGATCCGAATTATTGATAAATATCAATTTCTGTCTGCTCATTGCCGCAATGCGGCAATCCAATTGCTCTATCGCCTGCTCTATCGCCGCTTGCGCGGGGATGAGCGGAATCAGGGACCGCTAATCGATCGCGGCCGCCCTTAGCTGCCGCAGCTGTGTCGCGACGGCTGCGGCAGCGTCCTGCGGCTCCGCCCATTCGAACTGCGGAAGCTGATTGCGAAACCAGGTGGCCTGCCGCTTGGTGTAGCGGCGGGTGTCGCGCTTGGATTGCGCTATCGCCTCGGCAATCGTGATCTCGCCCGCAAGATGACGGATCAGCCACGGCACGCCATGCGCCTTCATGGCGGGCCGGTTCGGATCGAGATTGCGCGCGGCGAGCGCGCGCACCTCCTCCAGTGCGCCCTCTGCCATCATATTATCGAAGCGCACGTCGATGCGGCGCCCGAGCTCATCGCGATCAGGCATCAGAAAGACCTTTGCCGCGCGGGCGATGTCGACACGCGCCGGCTTGTTGTCGCCATGCCAATCGGTCAGCGAACGCCCGGTAGCCAGCACCACTTCCAGCGCGCGGGTAATGCGGGCGCG
>JBASAH010000355.1:0-3824 GCA_049650505.1 Xanthobacteraceae bacterium | reverse complement strand
CGCGGCGCAGCTTCACCACCGCGCCGAAACCTTCGATCGAGCCCGGGCGCAATTCGCGCGAGGCGGTTGCGCCGATCAGCTTGCGCCGTTCGGAATTGTAGGCGTCCGACAACAACGTCGGCATCGGCACCTCGACGAAATCGGGATCGCCGTAGAACACCTCGCGATCGGCATAAGCAAGCTTCGACGCCTCGACGATGCGATGAATGAAATCAGGACCGGTCGGATCGAGCCCGTCAAGCTCGAAACCTTTGAGCAGCGCGAGCTGCTGCAGCGTCACCGGTCCTTGGCCCCACGGACCGGTCTTGCATACGGTGTAGTGCCCGTAATTGTAGGTCAGCGGCGCTTCGACACGTGGCGTCCAGCGCGCCATGTCGTCGGCGGTGAGCACGCCGCGATGGCGCTGGCCGCTGCTATCCATGATCGTTTGCGTGCGGCAGAACCGGTCGATCGCCTCGGCGACAAAGCCGTGGCTCCAGGATCGGCGCGCGCGCTCGATCTGCGCGACTCGATCGATGCCGGCGCTTTCCGCCTCTTTGAGAATGCGGCGGTAGGTCGCCGCGAGCGTCTTGTTGGTGAACAGCGATCCGGCGGCCGGCACTTCGTTGTTCGGCAAATAGACCGCTGCCGAGCTCGGCCAATGGTCTCGGAACATGGCGGCAACCGTGGCGATCGTGGCATTAACGCGTTCGAGCAGCGGATAGCCGTTCTGCGCATAACCGATCGCCGGCGCCAGTACCTCGGCGAGCGACATGGTCCCGAAATCGCGCAGCAGGAGCATCCAAGTTTCGAGCGTGCCGGGCACCACGGCGGCGAGGAGCCCGGTGCCGGGAACGAGATCGAGGCCTTCGCCGCGATAATGCGCGATGGTGGCGCCTGCAGGGGCCACGCCTTGCCCGCAGATCACTTCGGTTTTGCCGCGCCGCACGTCATGGACGATCACCGGCACGTCGCCGCCGGGTCCATTCAAATGTGGCTCGACCACTTGCAGCGTGAACGCCGCCGCTACGCCGGCGTCGAACGCATTACCGCCCTTTTCCAGCATCGCCATACCGACGGCGGTGGCGATCCAATGCGTCGAGGTCACGACCCCGAACGTCCCTTCGATTTCCGGACGGGTCGTGAACGTGTTTGGATTGATATTGGTCATGAAAACTCGTTTGTTGCTTTCTGTCATGCTGATGTCTTGTAGTGTCGGGCGGCCTGTTGCGCGTTATGAAACACGCGCTTAGGAGATGTGGGACGCCAGACTTTATCCGGCTAGCTGCCCGCCTGCCAGCCTTAAGGAGACGACGGTGGCCCGTGACGCATTGAAGGTCGGAATAGCCGGCCTGGGCGCGGTCGGGCTTGGCGTCGCGCGCCGTCTGGATGTCGGCATTCCAGGACTCGTCCTTGCCGCTGTCGCGGTGCGCGACCGCGACAAGGCGCGGCGCAACCTGCCGGGCATTGGCGAGCGCATTCCGATTGTCGCCACCGAAGCGCTCGCGGACACCTGCGGTATCGTCGTCGAATGTCTGCCGCCGCAGCTGTTCCGTCCGCTCGCCCTATCGGTGATCGAGCGCGGCAAAATCTTTATGCCGCTCAGCGTCGGCCAGCTTCTGCAGAACTGGGATCTGGTCGAGCGGGCGAAAGCGAGCGGCGCGCGTATTCTGGCGCCGACCGGCGCGCTGCTCGGTCTCGATGCCGTGCGCGCAGCGGCGGAGGGCACCATCCACTCGGTTACCATGATCACGCGCAAGCCGCCGAGCGGGCTTGAGGGTGCCCCATACCTCGTCGAGCGGGACATCTCGCTCAAGGACCTCAAAGCGCCGGTGAAAATCTTCAACGGCAGCGCCCGCGACGGCGCGCGCGGTTTTCCCGCCAATGTCAATGTCGCCGCTGCGCTCAGCCTCGCCGGCATCGGCCCAGACAAGACGCGGCTCGAAATCTGGGCCGACCCGGCGCTGACCCGCAACACCCATCGCATCGAGGTCGATGCCGACACCGCGCGCTTTTCCATGGCGATCGAAGGAATCCCATCCGAGAATCCGCGCACCGGCCGCATCGTGCCCCTAAGCGTGATCGCGGCGCTGCGCGGCCTGGTCGCGGAGATTAAGGTCGGGACTTAATTCGCGGTCTTATGTTTGCGATAAGATGACGTGAGCTTATGACCCAATTCGCGGGGCGATGACACGAGGCACCGCGATCTGCTGTTCCCCTCCCCCTTGTGGGGAGGGGTTAGGGCTGGGGGTGAAAGTGGATCGATAACCGACGTCGTTGCTTGCACGCGAACTCGCGACCCCCCTCCCAGCCCTCCCCCACAAGGGGGGAGGGAACAAGCTATACATTCCTCGTCGGGCATTCCTATCGCTAATTGGCGCTGTTGTCGGTGGCGCCGCAGCTTGGCCACTTGCCGCGCGCGCGCAGCAATCCAAGACACAGACGATTGGATTTCTCCACAGTGCCTCCCCCGCGACATTCGCAAGTCCTCTCACCGCGTTCCGCCAGGGCCTCGCCGCTACCGGCTACGTTGAGGGCCAGAATTTGGCGATCGAATATCGCTGGGCGGACGGCGCCTACGAAAAGCTGCCGAGAATGGCGACCGAATTAGTCGGGCAGGGTGTCAGTGTGATCTTCGCTGGCGCTCCCCCAGCGGTCGTGGCGGCAAAAACGGCGACAACGACGATACCAATCATTTTCACGAGCGGAGGTAATCCGGTCGAGCTCGGTTTCGTGTCCAGCCTCAACAAGCCGGGCGGCAATGTCACTGGCGTCAGTTTCCTGCAAAATGAACTTGTGGGAAAACGGTTGGAGCTGCTGCATGAACTGGTTCCTGCGGCAACTGACGTCGGTCTTCTTGTAAATCCGACACGCCCGAGCTCCCAGTCTGAGGTGGACGATGCGTTGCGGGCTGCGCGGACATTCGGCCTAAAGCTCGTTGTCCTAAGTGCCAGCAATGAGGCTGAAATTGACAGGGCATTCAGCGTGCTCTCCCAGCAAGGAGTAATCGCACTCCTGGCCGGGTCAGACCCTTTTTTTCTGGACCGCCGCTACCAAGTCCTCACGCTGGCAAACCGTTTCCACATCGCCACGATGTACAGCCTCCGCGATTATGTCGCTGCGGGCGGTCTGATCAGCTATGCGCCGAGCCTTGCCGAGGTGTATCGCCAGGCCGGCATCTATGTCGCAAAGATTCTGAACGGCGCAAAGCCATCTGACTTACCTGTCCTGCAGCCGACAAAATTCGATCTGGTGATCAATCTAAAAACAGCCAAAGCGCTCGGGTTGACGATCTCGAATCAGATGCAACTACTCGCCGACGAGGTGATCGAATGAGGCGCCGCACGTTCATCACGCTCGTCGGCGGTGCCGCCGAATTGGCGGAATACGCTTCCGCCTTCGCGCGTTAGCGGAAAACCGCTGTAGCCCGCGCAACAAGCGAAGGCAGGTCGCTATTCCGCCCTACTCACTGCGGAATCAAGCGACCTTGCTGCTCAAGCGAACGCCATCTAAACTTAAGCTCGCGGTGATCGGCCTACGCTGAGCGGTATCGCTCTTCGGGGGAAACGGCATGCCCGACCGCCTGAACTTGTTGCACACTCTAATTAAATCGCGCGGCGCACTGACGATGATCAGCGCCATCGCATTCGGCGCCATCGCGCTGCCGCAGCCGGCGCGCGCCGCCACCCACGAGCAATTCATCGAAATGTGCCGGCAAGCACACATGGAGGAGCTGCGCGCCTGCGTGCGCGGCAAGGTCGGCAATCCGCGCCAGGCGGCCGGCCCGGAACTGGAAAAGGCGCGGCAGGCTTGCGGCGCGGTGTACGTGCGCCCCTGCGTTCTGG
>JBASAH010000354.1:0-4578 GCA_049650505.1 Xanthobacteraceae bacterium | reverse complement strand
GATGTCGGCAGCGAGCGTCTGCAATTCATCCTTGGCCATCAGCGGGAATAGTTCTGCCGCCGGATGAGCCTTGTGTGTGGGCTTGTTCATGGTCATGCCCTCACGCCGCCGCGCGCGGCGGTCTTCGGAGAACGAGGGGCAATGGCCAAGCGCCGATCAGATTCGTCGAGGTCGGCTTCCTTCCAGAGCGGAAACCGCCCGCGATAGATCGGCTTCGGCAGCCGACCGTCTTCGATCATCCGCTCAACGGTTCTGGGATTTATGCTGTACCTTGCCGCCACGGCGGCCTTGCGCAGAAACTTCGTAGACATTGTTCACCTCCATCATCGTCGCGAATCGCCGCGACGTGGAGGTGATTAATTATTATGAGGAGTGTCAGCAGGTCCGAATTAAATTTGCTGACGGCGCTTGGGAATGACCTTGCTCGACCGGTTGGCCGCGTTCTTGACCTTCCTCCAGTCGTCGATCCCTAACAGCTTGGCGATGGCCTTGAACATCTCGTCGCGCGTTTCCTGATGGCCCTCTTTGCGCCGCCTAGTAATGAGAAGCCGCGTGAGGGTGCGCAGGCTGTAGTTCTTGCGCGCCCATTGGCGATAGTGCGGATCGGCACACAGCTTTTCCACCGACAGCGGTTCATTTGGCCATCGGCTATCGTAGGTCCGATTGAGTTTAATATCCGGCGGCAACTCGTAGGCCCAAGTGACGTTAATATGCGGCGTCAACTTGATGGGCATTGGACTAGCCCCGCAGCTGCCGCACGTTGCCCTTTGGCGGATTGACAATGCGCCCGATCTGCGCGGCCAGCGCCTCGAATGCCTCTTGCTTTTCCTTGTGAAATTCGTGTCTGTCGTACGTGCCGCGTATGCCGCCGATAACGTGGCCAAGGCAGCGCTCAGCATGATCGGCATTGACCCTGGCGCGGCTCATAAGACTGCGAGCGGTGCGGCGCAGATCATGCAACGTCCACCCGGTTACGCCGCAAGCATTGTCAAATAGCTTTTTGAACCGGCCGAAGCCGCCGAAGGGGCGCTTACCGTAAGTCGTGAAGATATAAGGGCCAAGGTGCGGCATGCTGGCCAGTAAAGCCTGAGCTTTTTGGCTGAGCGGCCGAACAAGTGGCTGCTTGGTCTTGTTGCGACTGGCGGGCAGTATCCAGTCCGTACCGGAGACCTCGTCCCATGTCATGTGCGCCGCTTCGTTACGACGCGCTGCCGTCAGCAATAGAAATTGCACCAGTACCGCGAACGGATCAGTACGGTTCTCGGCAGCCTGACACACCAAACGCAATTCGGCATCGTCCAGCACGCGATCCCGTGCACGCTCTTTTGGCTTGGTGCGCGCCATGCCGGGTACAATAGGCACGATGAAATCCTCGTCCCGTACCGCATACCACCGCAATACCTTTCTAACGATAGCGAGCGTTCTGTCTGCTTGCACCGGACCCGATTTAGTCTCGACTGCATCTAGCAAGGTAATAATGTCACCGCGCCGCAAATTGTTGACCGGCAGGTCGCCCATCTGTGGGTACACCAAGTTTTCAAGTGTCGCCTTGCGAGCGGCGGCGGTACGCAGCTTGTGACCATCCTGCTGCAAATACTTCTCGCAGACTGCCCTGAAGGTGTTGGCATTGGCCTTGATGGCCTTCTCCGCCTTTGCCTTGTGCTCATCCTTTGGGTTGATGCCTTCGTGAAGCTTGTACATCGCATCGGCGGTAGCCTTGCGCGCCGCCGCCAGTGACATGCCACCAAATGTTAACTTGTATTTCTTGCCGCCGTAGCGATAGCGACAGATGTAGGACTTCACACCGGACGGAAATACGCACACGTACATGTTGCGCTGGCCGGCGTCGGGCACCTCGTAGCGGGTCGCCTTCGGCTTTAATTTTTCAACGGTGATTGCTGTCAGCACCTTCGCCATTTCGCCCTCCATTGGCTCTGGGGTACCACGGGGGTACCATAATATGTTGACTGCCACTGTCAACGACTGTCGCGACAGCTCTGTAGAAACATCAATAGTGAAGGGGTTTTCTAATGGTCCGCGGCGGAGATGTGTCGCCTGCTGTCTGCCGCTGTACAGCTACGATGCGCGATGCCACATGACGTTGCTCTGCGGATGACCGTGCAAGAGCAGAAGCGGCGGCCCGCTGTTATCGCTTACGCGGGCGAAGATTCGTCCGCCGGAGGTTTCGATCCATCGCGAAGCGTAGCCCGGATAGAGATCGGCGAGTTCGGGCATTATCCAAGTCTTTCCCGTTCCACCGCGCGCCAGCCGATATCGTGGCGGTAGAATCCTTCCGGCCAGCGAATACGCGCGATCGCTTCATAGGCGCGCGCTTGCGCCTCGCGCACGGTCTGTCCCATGGCCGAGACATTGAGCACCCGGCCGCCATTGGCGAGAATGCGGCTGCCCTCCGCTTTGGTCCCGGCGTGGAAGATTTCCACCCCTTCGACCGCCGCGGCCTCGTCGAGCCCTTCGATGACCGTGCCGCGCGCGTAATTTCCGGGATAGCCCTTCGCCGCCATGACCACGGTGAGCGCCGGCTCGGCATACCAGCGTAGATCAAACGTCTTCAACACGCCGTCGCGGCTCGCCAACAAAGCCGGAACCAAATCAGACATCAGCCGCAGCATCAGCACTTGCGTTTCCGGGTCGCCAAAGCGGGCATTGTATTCGATGAGTTTCGGGCCTTCCGCCGTGATCATCAACCCGGCGTAGAGCACGCCCTTATACGGCGTCCCCATCGCCTTCATCGCGCGCATGGTTGGCGCGATAATTTCGTTCATGATCCGCGCGCTCATCGCGGGATCGACATTGCCCGCGGGCGAATAGGCTCCCATCCCTCCAGTGTTGGGGCCGTTGTCGCCATCGAAGGCGCGCTTATGGTCCTGCGCTGTCGCGAGCGGAATCGCGGTCTCGCCGTCGCACAGCGCAAAGAACGAGGCCTCCTCGCCGTCGAGAAAGTCTTCGATGACAATCTCGCCGCCGGCTTCGCCCGGGTTGTCTACGAATATGCCGCCGGCAAACATCATGTCGACGGCGGCCTCGGCCTCAGCCTCGCTTTGCGCTACGACGACGCCTTTGCCGGCGGCCAGCCCATCAGCTTTCACGACGATCGGCGCGCCGTGCGAACGGATATGGGCTTTGGCGGCAGCCGCGTCTTTGAATCGGGCATAGGCCGCGGTCGGGATGTTGTTGGCGCGGCAAAGATCCTTCGTGAAACCCTTCGAGCCTTCGAGCGCAGCGGCCGCGCGAGTCGGGCCGAATGCCTTGACACCGGCGCTTTCGAGATCGTCAACAATCCCGGCGCAGAGCGGCGCCTCGGGCCCGACGACGACCAGATCGACCCTGTGCTCGCGGCAAAACGCGACGACCGCCGCATGATCGGCCAAATCGAGCGGAACGCACTCGGCCTCTTGCGCAATCCCGGCATTGCCCGGCGCGCAATAAAGCCGCTCAGTGAGCGGGCTAGCCGCCATTTTCCATGCCAGAGCGTGCTCGCGCCCGCCTGAACCCAATAATAGAATGTTCATCGATCAGGACGCGTTTTCAGACCTTGCGGGACAGACCGGCAATACTTGACCCTAACAGGACTTGACCCAAACAGGACTTGACCCAAGCAGGCTTGACCCAAGCAGGCTTGACCCAAGCAGGCTTGACCCAAGCAGGCAATGGATCGCACTAATCGCCATGGAGTTCACCTGTCCGTCAACCTAGCAGTGTCGCCATCCTGATGAACGAAACCCGCCTGAACCTGCCGGAACTGACCGTCTCCGAACTCTCGACGGCGCTCAGGCGCACCATCGAAGATGCCTATGGCTATGTGCGCGTGCGCGGCGAACTTGGCAAAGTCAGTTATCACGGCAACGGGCATGTCTATTTCGATCTCAAGGACGATCGCGCCTGCATCGCCGGCGTAATTTGGCGCAGCACTGCGCTGCGCATTGCGTTGAAACTGGAAGCGGGACTTGAAGTCGTCGTCACGGGCCGGCTGACGACTTACCCCGGCCGCTCTCAGTATCAGATCATCGTGGACACGCTGGAGCCCGCCGGCATCGGCGCGCTAATGGCGCTGCTTGAAGAGCGCAAGCGAAAGCTCGCCGCCGAAGGTCTATTCGACGAGGCGAGAAAACAGCTCCTGCCATTTCTGCCCACCGTTATCGGGGTGGTCACGTCGCCAAGCGGCGCCGTGATCCGCGACATTCTGCATCGGCTGGCCGACCGTTTCCCACGACGTGTCTTGCTCTGGCCGGTCAAGGTGCAGGGCGAGGGCTCGGCCGCGGAAGTTGCTGCCGCGATTGAGGGCTTTAATGCGCTGCCTGAACATGGGAGCCCAATGCTGCCGCCGCGGCCCGACCTGATCATCGTCGCTCGCGGCGGCGGTTCGCTCGAAGATCTTTGGTCGTTCAATGAAGAGATCGTGGTGCGCGCCGCGGCCGCAAGCCTGATCCCGCTGATCTCCGCTGTCGGTCACGAGACCGATGTCACGCTGATTGATTTTGCCGCTGACCGGCGCGCGCCGACGCCGACGGCGGCCGCGGAAATGGCGGTGCCGGTTCGCAGCGAGCTTCTGCTCGACAT
>JBASAH010000353.1:0-5958 GCA_049650505.1 Xanthobacteraceae bacterium | reverse complement strand
GCTGCGCCGCGTGCGGGATTTTGCCGCCGTGGCGGGGGCTGCCGCCATCGACCGACCAATTGCCGATAAAGCCTTGGCGGCGCTCGAGGTCGACGGCGCCGGCCTCGACGCCATGGACCGCCGCTATCTTTCGACCATCGCGGTCAATTACGGCGGCGGCCCGGTCGGCGTCGAGACGCTCGCGGCCGCCTTGTCGGAGCCGCGCGATGCGATTGAGGACATTATCGAGCCTTATCTGATCCAGTGCGGGCTTCTGCAGCGCACGCCGCGCGGACGCTTGATCACGGCGCATGCCTTCCGCCATCTTGGCCTGCCCGAGCCGGCGCGTGACTCGGCGCAATTCGGATTGTTCGCCTCAGAGGAGGAATGAGGCCGTGGAGCGTATCTACGAAGGCGGCTGCCATTGCGGTCGCGTGCGGTTTCGCGTAACGGCGGATCTGTCGCGGGTGACCGAGTGCAATTGTTCGATCTGCAGCAAAAAAGGCTTTCTTCATCTCATCGTGGCGCCGGAAGCATTCGAGCTGATCAGCGGCAAGGATGCGCTGACGGCCTATCGATTTAATACCGGTGTCGCGCAGCACACTTTTTGCACTACTTGCGGCATTCATCCGTTTTACATTCCGCGTTCCGATCCCGATAAGGTCGACGTCAATGTGCGTTGCCTTGACGGCGTCGATGTCGCAGCACTCACCATCAGCCATTTCGATGGCCGCAACTGGGAAGATGCAATGACGGGGCGCGTGCCGTGGAGATAGCGCAGTGACGAATGTGCGACTCGATGGCGAGATCCGCGACGGGCGTCACGTGCTGACCGTGCGTGTCTATTATGAAGACACCGACTTCACTGGCATCGTCTATCACGCCAATTACCTGCGCTACATGGAGCGCGGGCGGACCAATTACCTGCGCCTGATCGGCGCCGATCACCGCGCATTGTTCGAAGCGACCGAACGGGAGGCGCCCGGCTTTGCTTTTGTCGTGCGCTCGATGAACATCGAATTCCTCAAGCCCGCGCGCATGGACGACGTGCTCGATATCATTACCGAACCGGAGGAAGTGAAGGGCGCCTCAACGACCGTCCGGCAGCGCGTGATGCGCGGTGACGAGCTTCTGGTCGAGGCGCACGTGCGGGTTGCGTTTATTAGCGGCGGCCGAGCACGGCCGATCCCAAAGCCGCTGCGCATCGCCATGCGCGCCGATCAGGATTTCCTCGCTGTCGCCGACCGGACCGGCGAGAATTAAGCACCGCCGTAACGCGCGCGGAGCGCCTTTAACCCGTCGTTAAGCACAACCGGGCTTGCTTGGCGCGATAGACCGGTGTCGCGCCCTAGTTTGGACACGTTTCGCGATTGATTTCCCCGGGCCGGTGATGGGCCGGCGAGTCGTCGTGATAATTGGGTCGTCGTGATAATTCGGGTCTCGGTCGGCGTGCACGAAGCGGCGCCTCCGGTGCCCGTTAACACCACTATCAGGGCGCGGCTCCGGTCAGGGTATCCGTCTTGGTCCCAATCCGGGGCAGTTCGGCTGGGACCGCCTGAAGGGACGCTCTATGAATCCTGCCGACATCGCGTCGTCGGTCGCGCCACTGACATCCTCGAACCTCTCTCTGTTCCATCTCTTTTGGCATGCCCATTGGATCGTGGAATCGGTGATGGCAGGGCTACTCGCCTGCTCGGTTTGGGTCTGGGCTATCGCTATCGACAAAACGCTGTTGTTCGCGCGGCTACGGCGCGCCGGTGATCATTTCGAGGACGCGTTTTGGTCCGGCCAATCGCTCGAAGAACTTTATAAGTCGCTCTCGGTGCAACCGGGACATTCTACCGGAGCGTTGTTTGTCGCCGCGATGCGTGAGTGGAAGCGCAGCCTCGAAGGCCAGGTCCGCTCCCTGGCCGGCTTGCAGATGCGCATTGAGAAAGTCATGGACGTCGCTATCGCGCGCGAAATTGCCCACATGGAACGCCGTCTCTTGGTGCTGGCTACGGTCGGTTCGGCCGGCCCGTTCATCGGACTGTTCGGCACGGTGGCCGGCATTATGACGAGCTTCCAGTCGATTGCCGCGTCGCAAAACACCTCGCTCGCGGTAGTCGCTCCGGGCATCGCGGAGGCTTTGTTCGCCACCGCAATCGGCCTTGTTGCCGCCATCCCGGCGACGATTTTCTATAATAAATTCAGCAGTGAGGTGAACCGGCAGGCGCAGCGGCTGGAAGGTTTTGCCGACGAGTTTACCGCGATCCTGTCGCGGCAAATCGACGAGCGCGGGTGAGGGTGGGTCATGGCGGGCGGCTTCGCGATCACTGCCTCGGCCGGCGGAAAAAATCGCCGCCGGCGTCGGCCCGTCATGAGCGAGATCAACGTGACGCCGTTCGTCGACGTCATGCTGGTCTTGTTGATCGTCTTCATGGTGTCGGCGCCGCTTCTTACGGTCGGGGTGCCGATCGATCTGCCGCAGAGTCAGGCGAAGGCTCTCGAACAAAACAACGAACCGCTGACGATCTCAGTCAATGACCGCGGTCAGATCTTTCTGCAAAACGACGAGATCAAGCTCGATGATCTTTTGCCGAAGCTGAAAGCGATTATTGACGCCCGCGGCGGCAACAGCAACGATCTGATCTATATTCGGGGCGACCGGACTGTCGCTTACGGCGCGATGATGCGGGTCATGGGGCGTGTTTCTGGAGCCGGCTATCATCGCGTCGCCCTCGTCACCGAGGTCGAGCAGGGCAGTCAATGAAACGGCTAGTGAAACCTGGCATGACCATATCTTGCGCCGCCCACGCCGCGGCGCTGTTCTTCGGTTTCATGGCCATTTCGGCACAGCCGATGGAGGCCCCGCCGGTTCAAACGCTGCCGGTCTCGTTCGTTTCCGAAAAGGACTTCAGCCAGCTCACCCAGGGCGTGAAAAATGCGCCGCAGCTGAAAATCCCCGATATCAAGCCGCTCGCCGACAAAGTGGACGCGCAAAAATCGGTGGATCAGCTTGCGCCGAAAGTGGCCGACAAACCCGCGGTCACAACCGAGACGGCCAAGCTGACCGCTGAGTCCAAGCCTGAACCGAAGCCTGAACCGAAGCCCGAGCCAAAGCCCGAGCTTAAAACCGAATTGAAGCCCGCGCAGAAACCGGCCGACAAGCCGGACAAGCCCAAGCCGCCAGAATATCGGCCTGACCAGATCGCCAATCTTTTGAAAAAAGATGCGGCGAAGGAGCTGCCCAAGCGGGATGAGAAGCCGGCGCGCGACAGCAGTCCAAAATTCGACGCCAATCAAGTCGCCCAATTGCTCGATAAGCGCGAGCCGCAGCGACAGATCGCGACCGCACAGAGCATCAATGATTCTGCCACGCTTGGCGCAGCCATCGGCGCGCAGAATGCGCAGTTGTCACAGAGCGAGATCGATGCTTTGCGCGCGCGCATTTCAAATTGCTGGAGCCCGCCACCAGGCATTGACGTCAATTCGAAGCTCTATGTCGTTCTCCGGGTCCTGTTCAAAACCGACGGCGCGATGTCGCAGGCGCCGGTTTTGGTCGAAGGCTCGGCTTCGCCGCTCGGGCCGGCGCTTGCCGAAAGCGCCAAACGTGCGCTCTTGTTGTGCCAGCCATTTACGATGCTCAGACCTGAACATTACGATCAATGGAAAGATATCGAACTTAAATTTGATCCGCACGAACTGCTCGGCGGCTAATAACGCGAACAACAATCATGATGATTTACGCTCGATCCGGTTTTCTGTTGACGCGCCGTCGCACGCTTGCGCTTGGCGCGCTAGCCGGCGCATTGACGTTGATGGCACGGCGTGCCGGCGCCGTCGTCCGGCTGGATATTACCGAGGGTAATTTCCAGCCGCTGCCGATTGCGATCCCGAAATTTTTGGCCGGCGGTCAAGATGATGGCGACACCGCAAACGCCGTCACGCAAATCGTCACCGCGAACCTGCAGCGCAGTGGATTGTTCGCTCCGATCGATCCAGCGGCCTATATCGAACGGATTGCCAGCGTCGATACGGTGCCGCGCTTTCCGGATTGGCGCAACGTCAACGCCCAGGCGCTTGTCACCGGGCGCATCGGCCGTCAAGCGGACGGGCGTCTGCAAGCGGAATTCCGACTGTGGGACGTGCTTGCCGGACAACAGCTCGATGGCAAGCAATATCTCACCACGCCCGACAATTGGCGTCGCATCGCTCACATCATCTCGGACGCGATCTATGAGCGGCTCACCGGCCAGGGCGGCTACTTCGACACCCGCGTGGTGTTCGTCGATGAGACCGGCCCGGCGGAGCGGCGCGTCAAGCGGCTTGCCATCATGGATCAGGACGGCGCCAACGTGCGCTATCTCACCCGCGGCGACGAGCTGGTGCTCACGCCGCGGTTTTCACCATCGACGCAGGAGATCACCTATATGGCCTATGGCCAAGGCGATCCTCGCGTCTATTTGTACAACATCGAAACCGGACAGCGCGAAATTGTCGGCAATTTTCCCGGCATGAGCTTCTCGCCACGTTTTTCACCCGACGGCCAGCGCGTCATCATGAGCCTGCAAGAGGGCAGTAACTCGAATCTTTTTGTGATGGACCTGCGTTCCAAAGCGACCACGCGGCTCACCGACACCCAGGCGATCGACACAGCACCGTCATATTCCCCGGATGGATCGCGGATTTGTTTCGAATCCGATCGCGGTGGCCGCCAGCAGATTTATGTCATGAACGCCGGCGGCGGGCCGGCGCAGCGCATCAGCTTCGGTGACGGAACCTACTCCACGCCGGTTTGGTCGCCGCGCGGCGACTACATCGCCTTCACCCGGCAGTCCCAGTCGAAATTTGCCATCGGCGTAATGAAACCCGATGGGAGCGGCGAGCGCATTCTCACCGAGGGTTTCCACAATGAAGGCCCCACCTTTTCGCCAAACGGGCGGGTGATCATGTTTTTCCGCGACCCGGGCGGCAATGCCGGTCCGTCGCTGTATTCAGTCGATATTTCAGGGCGTAACGAGCAGCGAGTTCCAACGCCGAGCTATGCGTCCGACCCGGCCTGGTCGCCGCTGTTGTCGTAAGCCCAAGCGGCTCCACACAGTCGCCGTATTGACGCCTCATTAACCATCGCAAAAGCTTTCGGGGAAATCCGCAGGGTCGGGGCTTCGTTGCAAGGTCCCATCAAGGTTGACGGAACCTTCGCTTAACGAAAGCGCTGCTAGACCCGCTGGGACGATCAGGTCCGGCGGAGGTCAGGTCCGGGCATCGCGGATATGGAGGGCACTCGAATGAAAATGGCGAGTATTCTTCGCGGCGCCAAATTCGCTGCCGCCGTTCTGGCAACGCTCGCGATCGCAGGCTGCGCCAAACAAACCGACCAAAGTGCGCTGGCCAGCGCCGCAATTCCCGGCAGTCAGCAGGACTTTGTCGTTAATGTCGGCGACCGCGTTTTCTTCGACACCGATTCCTCGGAGCTTTCCGATCAGGCGCGCGCGACGCTCGACAAACAGGCGCAATGGCTGGGCAATTACAACCGTTACGCCTTCACGATTGAGGGCCACGCCGACGAGCGTGGCACGCGCGAATACAACATCGCGCTTGGCGCGCGGCGCGCCGAAACGGTCCGCGAGTATCTGGTGTCGCGCGGCGTCTCGGGCCAGCGCATGCGCACGATCTCCTATGGCAAGGAGCGGCCAGTCGTGGTGTGCAATGATATTTCCTGTTGGTCGCAAAATCGCCGCGCCGTGACGGTGCTAGATCAGAGCTCGTAGCATTGATCCTTGCGGGCTGCGTTGGCGGCGACGGGGTGTGCTCGCGCCAGTGTTCAACATTCCCATCCGTGCGGCATTGCAGTCACAATTTGGACGCAGGGCGCGCTATGTTAGGGCAGGGCAAACCACCGAAAAGTCGAAAGCGATGATCCGCTCAGCTTCGTTGCTCGCCCTGATGGGCGCGCTGTGGGCCGGTGCCGCGCAGGCGCAGCACTCGGAGGCGGAC
>JBASAH010000352.1:0-3926 GCA_049650505.1 Xanthobacteraceae bacterium | reverse complement strand
ATCTCGTTGGCGCCGTCGGCCGTTAACCCGATGCCGAGCACGCGGGCGCCGCGATTGACGATCTCTTCAAGCTCGGCCTCGGTGTAAAAGTTGAGCCGCACCGGGATGCCGAAGCGGTCGCGCAGCGGATTGGTGAGCAGGCCCGCGCGCGTGGTCGCGCCGATGAGCGTGAATTGCGCCAGCTCGATCTTCACCGAACGCGCCGCCGGTCCCTCGCCAATAATGAGGTCGAGCTGAAAATCCTCCATGGCTGGATAGAGGATTTCCTCGACCGCGGGGTTGAGCCGATGAATTTCATCGATGAACAGCACGTCGCGCGCTTCGAGATTGGTCAGAAGCGCCGCCAGATCGCCGGCTTTCGCGATGACCGGTCCCGAGGTGGCGCGGAAATTCACGCCCAATTCGCGGGCCACGATCTGCGCCAGCGTCGTCTTGCCCAGTCCGGGCGGACCAACAAACAGCACATGATCGAGCGCTTCGCGGCGCGCCCGCGCCGCTTGGATAAAGACAGCGAGATTGGCGCAAGCTTGACGCTGGCCGACGAACTCGGCGAACCGCTGCGGCCGTAACGTCGCTTCCGCGGCGTCTTCCTCGCGGCGTTCGGCTGTTACCAGCTTGCTTCCGGGATTGCCATTCACCGTTTCGGCCCCCGCGTATATTTGTTCGGCAACAGATCGCCGATCGGCACGATCGACGGCGATTTTCCGTTCGGCACGATCACGCGCGCTTGCGGATCATAGTCGAAAATCAGTTCGCGGCATGCTCCACAAGGCGACACCACGGCAATGGTCTGATCCTTGTCCTGTGGCGCCGGATGGCGCACCGCGACGATGGCATCGATTCCGGCATCGCCCAGATCGACAACGGCATGGCCGAGCGCGACCGCTTCGGCGCAGACCGCCATGCGGCCGAGATAAGCGTCGAGATTGACGCCGGTGAAGATTTTTCCCGAACGGGTGCGCAGCGCAGCGCCGACCTCCTGCCAGTCGCCGCGATAGCGGCGCTTGATGGTCGCCCGCGCCGCGGCGATCAGCTCCTCATCGGCTTTGCCGAGCCTCGTCCGCTTCACTTCGCCAGTTCCCTCAAGCCCAGTCTTATAAGCGTCGTCGCCTCGGCTCCCTCGCCCGCACTGCGCGTCGCGACGGCAATTGCAGCCGCCGCCTGCGCTTGCGCATAGCCGAGATTGACCAGCGCCGAAACCGCGTCGGTTACCGGCGCCGGCGCGCGCTTGTCGTCGAGCGCGCCGGAGAGCCGCACCAGCGCCGGGTCGATATTGGTATAGGCCGGCGCTTTGTCCTTGAGCTCGGTGACGATGCGCTCGGCGACTTTTGCTCCGACGCCCGGCGTGCGCGCCACCATGGCTTTGTCGCGCATGGCGATCGCAGAAGCGAGTTCGCCCGGCTTGAGCGTGCCGAGCACGGCGAGCGCAACCTTGACGCCGACGCCCTGGACCGTTTGCAGAAGCCGAAACCATTCGCGCTCGATCTCAGTCACAAAGCCGAACAGCCGAATTTGATCTTCGCGGACATGCGTCTCGATCGACAGTGTCGCAGGCTGGCCGATGCCTGGCAGCTCCTGCATGGTGCGCGCCGAGCAATGCACCTCATAGCCAACGCCGTTGACGTCGACGATGACAGTGTCTTCGCCGTAAGACTCAATCACGCCTTTGAGCTTGCCGATCATTTGATCCAACACGTTCGACGAATGTCACCATTTGTATCGGATTCGCGACCGAATACCCTCTCCCCCTGCTGGAGAGGGTGGCGAGGCGAACAACGTGAGCCGAGCCGGGTGAGGGGGCAGAATGGGCGCGCCCATACGCGCTACCCCTCACCCGCCCTCGCTCCGTTCGGGTACCCTCTCCCGCGAGGGAGAGGGAAAGTCGATACTCGCCTTGACCACTGCGCTCTGCCGATGATGCGCATGAGTTACAGCAATGGCGAGCGCATCGGCGGCATCGTCCGTGTGCGGATTGGCTTTCGGCAACAGCACGCCGACCATCATGCGCACCTGTGCTTTGTCGCCGTGGCCGACACCGACGATGCTCTTTTTCACGAGGTTCGGCGCATATTCGGCAACCGGCACGCCGGCCTTGGCGGGCACGACCATGGCGATGCCGCGCGCTTGGCCAAGCTTTAACGTCGCGGTGGCGTCCTTGTTGACGAAAGTTGCCTCGACCGCCGCCTCGTCGGGCCGGTATTGGTCAAGGATAAGCAACAGCCCGTCATGAATCGCCAGGAGCCGCGCGGCGAGGGCGTCGCGATCGTTAGTGGTGACCGAGCCGCAACCGATAAAGGCAAGCCGATTGCCGGCAATCTCGACCACGCCCCAGCCGGTGCGGCGGAGCCCGGGATCGATGCCGAGGATGCGAATCGGGCGGGTCATGCCGCTTCGTTCATAGCATGACCGCGAGCCAAAGCCGCCTGGAGGTCACGCGCTCATGCGGCTGACGAGCGCGTCCGAAATCTCGAAATTCGCATAGACATTCTGGACATCGTCGTGCTCGTTCAAGTTCTCAATTAACTTCAAGAGTTTCTCGCCTTGCTGGTCATCCACCGCGACGGTGTTGTGCGGCCGCCAGACCAGCGATGCCTTGCGCGGTTCGCCAAATTTACCTTCGAGCGCCTTTGTGACCGAGCCGAAACGATCCTGCCCTGCATAAATCTCGTGGCCTTCGGCCGTTGATACGACGTCGGCGGCGCCGGCCTCGAGCGCCGCTTCGAACATCGCTTCGGGAGTCGCCGTCCTCGCGTCATATTCGATGACCCCGACGTGATCGAACATGAAGGAGACGGCGCCGGTCTCGGCCAGGTTGCCGCCGCTCTTGGCGAAGGTCGAGCGCACTTCGCCTGCGGTGCGGTTACGATTGTCGGTCAAGACTTCGACGATCACCGCGACGCCGCCGGGTCCGTATCCCTCGTAGCGGATTTGCTCGTAACTCTCGCCTTCGCCGCCGATGGCTTTCTTGATCGCGCGCTCGATATTGTCCTTGGGCATGTTCTCGGCGCGCGCCGCGATAATCGCCGCGCGCAGCCGCGGATTCATCGCCGGATCGGGTAGACCTATTTTCGCCGAGACCGTGATTTCGCGCGCAAGTTTGCCGAACAGTTTCGACTTGGCCGCATCCTGGCGGCCCTTGCGATGCATGATGTTCTTAAATTGCGAATGCCCGGCCATGGCTCCTTCCTGCGGCAGTTCCGATCATCGCAGCGCGCAGCAATGGCTACGTGCCGATCGGTCATTGGGGTGACGAGGAATTATTAAGGTGACGAAGCGCGCAGTTCAAGGAAGTGACGGACCCAATTTGCGCGTCATTATCCGCTCAAGACCAAAACGCCGGGCTCGATTCTTCCAGCACGCCGCCGAGCCGAACTGCCGCAACGCGGCTCGCGAGACCCGTGGCGGGATCGGTTTCAAGCGCAAGGCCGCACAGCGTGGCTGGCCCGCTTGCCGGCTCGAACCGCGCCGAGGAAATGCGCCGAAGAAAACGCTGCAGCGGCTCTTCCTTGGCCATGCCGATGATGGAATCGAAATCGCCGGTCATGCCGACGTCGGTCATATAAGCGGTGCCGCCTGAAAGGATGCGAAGGTCGGCGGTCGGCACATGAGTATGGGTGCCGACCATGAGCGTGGCGCGACCGTCGCAGAAAAATCCCATCGCCTGTTTTTCGCTCGTCGCCTCGCCATGAAAATCGACGACGACAGCGTCGGCGCCGCGCCCGAGGGGACAAGCCGCCAGTTCGCGGTCTATTGCGGCGAACGGGTCGTCCAGCGGATCCATAAAGACGCGCGCCATCGCGTTCACGATCAGCACGCGTGCGCCGTTCTTGGCGTCGATCAGGGCGGCGCCACGGCCTGGCGTGCCCGGCGGATAATTGATCGGACGAATGAGCCGTGGCGCGCGTTCGATGAAAACGAGCGCCTCC
>JBASAH010000351.1:0-11712 GCA_049650505.1 Xanthobacteraceae bacterium | reverse complement strand
GGTCTGGGCCGACCGCTGGGGCCTGCACAACGATCTGACGCTGTTTAATCCAGCGCCGGTGACGTGATGTTGTCATGCCCGCGCACGCGGGCATCCAACTTTCTTTTGCGGTTTATCTGAAACAAGTTGGATTCCCGCTTACGCGGGAATGACAAGATGAGCTAATGCGAATCTTCCAGCACCATCGCCGCGCCCTTGGCCGCGATCAGGATGGTCGGCGTGTTGGTATTGCCCGAGGTGATGGTCGGCATCACCGACGCGTCGATCACGCGAAGCCGATCGATCCCGGTCACGCGCAGCCGGTCATCGACCACGGCCAGCGGATCGCTGGGAAGTCCCATTTTCGCGGTGCCGACCGGATGGAAGATCGTGGTGCCAATATCGCCGGCGGCCTTGACCAGACCCGCTTCGTCGTCGTCGCGGACCGCGGAGCCGGGCAGATATTCGTCGGGATGGAACGGCGCCAGCGCCGGCTGCGCCGCGATCTTCCGCGTAAGCCTGATGGAGCTCGCGGCGATGCGGCGATCCTCGTCGGTCGAAAGATATTTCGGCGCGATGATCGGCGCCGCGGCGGCGTCGCGCGAGCGCAGCCGCACACTGCCGCGGCTGCATGGCCGCAGATTACAGACGCTCGCGGTGAAGGCCGGGAATTTGTGCAGCGGTTCGCCGAAGCGATCGAGCGACAACGGTTGAATATGATACTGTAGATTGGCGCGTGCCTGATCACGATCGGAGCGGGTGAACAGGCCAAGTTGCGACGGCGCCATCGTCAACGGACCGCGTCGCAACAGCGCGTATTCGGCCAGCATGCGGGGAAAGCCGAGCGGCGCATGATAGCGTTCGTTGAGCGTGGCGATGCCCTGAACTTTAAAGATCATGCGCAGCTGCAGATGATCCTGCAGGTTGGCGCCGACGCCCGCGCGATCGAGCACAACATCGATGCCATGCTGGCGTAAATGCTCGGCCGGTCCGATGCCGGACAGCATCAGGATCTGCGGCGAACCGATCGCGCCGGCGGCGAGCACGACCTCGCCACGGCAGCGTGCGCTATGCATAACGCCGCTTTTGTCGCCACTATTGCGAGCCCCTTGCCGCCAGCGCACGCCGACGGCGCGCCGGCCGTCGAAGATTAGGCCGTCGATCAGGCAGCCAGTCTCGAGCCGCAGATTGGAGCGCTTGAGCGCCGGCTTGAGAAATGCGCGCGCGGTCGAAACGCGACGGCCGCGCTTCTGATTGACGTGGAAGACGCAGCAGCCTTCGTTGTCGCCGCAATTGAAATCGGCGATGGATTTGATGCCGGCCTGTTCGGCGGCGGCGCGGAACGCATCCAACAGATCCCAGCGCACCCGCGGCGCCTCGATGTGCCATTCGCCGCCGCTGGCATGGGCGGCGCTTTCGCCCATGAAATGATTTTCGTGACGCCGAAAGAACGGCAGCACGTCATCCCAGGCCCAGCCGGCCAAACCGAGCTGCCGCCAGTGGTCATAGTCCGCCGCCTGGCCGCGCATATAAATCATGGCGTTAATCGCCGATGAGCCGCCGATCACCTTGCCGCGGGGATAATTGAGGCTGCGGCCGTTTAATCCCGGCTCCGGCTCGGTCTTGAAACACCAGTCTGAGCGCGGATTGCCTATCGCGAACAGGTAGCCCACCGGAATGTGAAACCAGATCCAATTGTCATTGCCACCGGCTTCGAGGATGAGCACGCGCTTTCCGGAATCGGCGGACAGCCGGTTGGCAAGCAGGCAGCCGGCCGAGCCTGCGCCGACGATAATGTAATCGTACTCGCCTTCGATTGGCTGCCCGATTGTCTGCCCTTGGCTCACCGTTCTTGCCTCACCGCAAGCTCCCGAACGTTTGCCGGCAACATAGCAGCGTCCGCCGCAGTGGAAAGAGGCCGGCTGCCGGATTTCGCGGTCGCTTGTCCGCCTCGGGCGACGGCACTATCATCGCCGCGCGGTGCACGGCGCGCTGGGCGCGCGCCGGATCACAGCCCGGAACGACGGTTCCCGCAAGCGCTGCAATCCTTGCCAGCATTCGCGTGATGGCGCGTTGGTGCGTGTGCAATTTGCATTTGGAGACCGTCATGTCACAGGGAAGCAAGTTTGTTGCGGCAGTTGCCGCCGCGTTAGTACTCGCCGCCTTGCCGTTTGCCGCGCAGGCGCAAGACAAGGAGCAACAAAAATCGCAAGAGAAATCAGCAGACAAATCCATCCTGGTCTTCGCCGCCGCCTCGATGAAGAATGCGCTCGATGAGGTCGGTTCCGCCTTCGCCAAGCAAAGCGGAATCAACGTCGTCGCCAGCTATGACGCGAGCTCGGCGCTGATGAAGCAGATCGAACAGGGCGCGCCGGCGGACGTTTACATTTCCGCCGATCAGCAATGGATGGATTATGGTTCAGAGCGCAAATTGATCGACGACTCCACGCGCGTCAATTTGCTCGGCAACAAGCTCGTTCTGATCGCCGGGAAAGAAACCAAGTTTAGCGATGTTACCGTCGGTCCCGGCCTCGACCTCGCCAAGCTCGCTGGCGATGGGCGGATCGCAACGGGCGACGTGCGCGCCGTGCCGGTCGGAATCTATGCCAAGGGTGCTTTGCAGAAGCTCGGACTATGGGATTCCGCCGCGCCGAAGCTGGCGATGGTCGGCAATGTCCGCGCCGCACTGGTTCTGGTCGCGCGTGGCGAGGCGCCGCTTGGCATCGTCTATGCGACCGACGCCAAGGTCGAGCCGGCGGTGAAAATCATCGGCGTGTTTCCCGACGACTCGCACGACCCCATCGTCTATCCCGCCGCGGCAACCGCCGATGCAAAGCCCGCGGCTAGGCTTTATCTCGATTTCCTGCGCTCTGGGGCGGCGCGATCGATTTTCGAGAGCTTCGGCTTTAGCTTTCTGATCAAGCCGAGTTCGTGAGCAGCACTAGTGCGGTGGATTTGAAGTTCCTACAGTTCAGTCGGAAATTCGCATGAGAGCGTGCCGACAAAGCGTGCGAACTTCGGAATCAGGCCACTAGCGATGCTTGAGCTTTCTCCCGCCGAATGGACCGCGGTCGAATTGTCGCTGCGCATTGCGGTGGTCGCGACCGCATGGGCGCTGCCGTTCGGCATAGCGATCGGCTGGCTGTTGGCGCGCGGCAACTTCTGGGGCAAGACAGTGCTGGACGGTATTGTTCATTTGCCTCTGGTTCTGCCGCCGGTTGTCACAGGCTACCTCCTGCTCATTTGGTTTGGCCGCAAGGGGCCGGTCGGCGCCTTTCTCTACGATCATTTCGGCATCGTCTTCGCCTTCCGCTGGACTGGCGCGGCGCTTGCGTCGGGCGTTATGGGATTTCCGCTGCTGGTGCGGCCAATCCGGCTTGCGCTCGAGACTATCGACCGGCGGCTTGAACACGCGGCGGCGACTCTGGGCGCCAATGCGGTCCTGGTGTTCTTTACCGTCACGCTGCCGCTCGCGCTCCCTGGCATCATCGCGGGCGTGCTGTTGTGTTTTGCTCGAGCGCTTGGCGAGTTTGGCGCCACCATCACATTCGTCTCCAACATTCCGGGCGAGACTCAAACGATTTCGGCTGCGATCTACACCTTCCTGCAAATCCCGCAGGGCGACGCAGCCGCAGGCCGGCTTGTACTCGTTGCGATCGTACTGGCGCTCGCCGCGCTGATCGCCGCCGAATGGCTCGGCCGGCGCGCGACCACGCGCTTTCATGGGGAATGATCGTGCTGGCGGTCCACGTGGAAAAACAGCTCGGCGCTTTGCAACTCGCCGTGCGGTTTAAGGCTACTGGCGGCGCTACCGCATTGTTCGGACCGTCGGGAGCCGGGAAAACTTCCGTGGTCAATATGATCGCCGGCTTGCTGACGCCGGATCGCGGCTTTATCACGCTCGACGACACTACCTTGTTCGAAGCAGACAAGAGCATCAATCTGCCGCCACATCGGCGCTGCATCGGCTACGTATTTCAAGAAGGCCGGCTGTTTCCGCATCTTAGCGTGCGGCAAAATCTCGATTATGGGCGGAGCATGAGCCGACGGCCGCGCGACACGGCCGAATTCGAGCGCATCGTGGGCTTGCTCGGCATTGCGCATCTGCTCCATCGCCGGCCACGGATGCTCTCGGGCGGCGAACGCCAGCGCGTCGCTATTGGCCGCGCCTTGCTGATGCGGCCGCTGCTGTTGCTGCTCGATGAGCCGCTCGCGTCGCTCGATGCTGGTCACAAGGGCGAAATTCTGCCTTATCTCGTCCGCCTGCGCGATGAGGGCGGCATTCCGATGGTTTATGTCAGCCATATTGCTGCGGAGGTGCGTCAAATCGCGACCGATGTGGTGCGCCTCGAGGAAGGCCGCGTTACCGCCGCAGGCGGGCTCGAACTCCTTGCCGGCACTAGCTGATCTCAAACCATAACCTTCGATGGCAAGCGCGGATTCGCTGATTGCAAAACATTCAACCGCGTGGGGAATCGCGTGTGGCGCCGGCGCAGCCTTGTTCTGGGCGTTAGGCTTTGTCGCCGCCCGGCAAGGCGTCACCTCGGGCCTGTCGCCGCTTGTCATAGCGCTGCACCGTTTCGCTTGGCCGGGTCTGGCGCTGCTGCCGCTGGTCGCGAAAAATAATTTCGCCGATCTGCGCGTCATCGGGTTCCCCCGCGCAGCGGCGCTCGCGGTGTTCGGCGGCTTGCCGCTCGCGCTGTTGAGCTATGTCGGCTATGTGCTCGTGCCACTCGGTCACGGCGCCGTTATTCAGCCCTCATGCGCCGCGCTTGGCGGCCTTGTTCTGGCGCGTTGGGTCCTCAAAGAGCCGCTGCCGCCGCGCCGGATTCTCGGCGCTGCCACGATCGTGGCGGGCTTGCTGGTGATCGGCGCCGAAGCGGTGCAGACAATCGGCGCGCACGGCCTTTTTGGCGACTTCCTGTTTGTCGCGGCGGGGTGCTTTTTCGCGGTGTTCGGCGTGCTGCTGCGGCGCTGGCGAATCGGCGCGATCCGGGCTGCCGCAGTGACCAGCGTGCTGTCGCTCGCTGGATTGCCGATCCTTTTGTTCAGCTTCGACAATATGCTTGCCGCCGGTTTCTACGAAAATGCGATGCAGGCGCTCGTGCAGGGCGTGCTCGCCGGCGCAGGCGCAATTTATCTGTTCACGCGCGCCGTTGTTTTGCTTGGCGCGAGCCGCGCCGTACTGTTTCCGTCATTGGTGCCGCCGTTTACGCTGCTGATCGGCTATCTGACGATCGGCGAGGCGCCAAGCGCCGCGCAGCTTGCCGGCCTCGTCATTGTCATTATCGGCTTTCGGCTGACACAGCGGGCGTAGAGCGTTACGCCGCTTTGCGTGACGCCAGGAACTCGCCTATTCGGTTCAGAGCCTTCAAGATGTTCTCGGTCGAATTGGCATAGGACACGCGTACATAGCCCTCGCCGAGAATGCCGAAATCCGGACCGCCGATCAGTGCGACGCCGGCATCTTCCAGGAGTGACGAGGCTAACGCTTTGGCCTTCCAGCCAGTGCGCTTGACGTTAGGGAACGCGTAAAATGCTCCCTTCGGCGTAGCGCAGGAAATTCCCGGCAGCTTGTTCAAGCCGGCAATGACAACTTTGCGGCGCTTATCGAATTCGGCGACCATTTTCGCCGGCTCATCTTGCGGGCCGGTCAGCGCGGCAAGGCCAGCATATTGCGCCGAAGCATTGACGCAGGAGTGCAAGTTTACCGCAAGCTTGCGCGCATAGTCATAAAGTTTTCCCGGCCACACCGCATAGCCAAGCCGCCAGCCCGTCATGGCATAGGTTTTCGACCAGCCGTTGAGCAGGATCAGCCGATCGCGGATCGACGGATAAGCGAGCAGGCAGACGTGCTGTTCGCCGTCATAGACCATGTGGTCGTAGATCTCGTCCGACATGATCGCGACGTCGGGAAAACGCTCCAGACCAGCGATGAGCTTGTCGATTTCAGCTTTCGGCGTGACGCCGCCCGTCGGATTGGCCGGCGAATTAAGAATGAGCAGCCGCGTGCGCGGCGTGATCAGTTTCAGCGTTTCCTCGGCGGAAAAAGCGAAATTGTTCTCCTCACGGATCGGCACTGGAATTGGCCGCGCGCCGGTATATTCGATCATCGAGCGGTAGATCGGAAATCCCGGATCGGGATAGAGAATCTCGGCGCCCGGCTCGCCGAACATCAAAACCGACATGAACATGGTCGGCTTGGCGCCCGGCATGATCATCACCTCGTCTGGCGAGACCTTCACGTTGAAGCGTTTACCGAGATCGGCTGCCACCGCCTCGCGCAGCGGCACAATGCCGACCGCGGGCGTGTAGCCGTGATGGCCGTCGCGCAAGGCCTTGATTGCCGCCTCGACGATGAAATCCGGGGTGCGGAAATCCGGCTGGCCGATGCCGAGATTGACGATGTCGCGGCCCTGCGCGGCGAGGTGCATCGCGCGCGCCAGCACCGCGAAGGCATTTTCCTCGCCGATACGGTCGAAGGCGGCGACAGTCTTCAGCATGGCAGTCCCCCCGGGACGATTTTGCGCGGCAGTTCAACCCAAGCGCCGGTTAAATGCAAACACCACGTAGGGGCTGCAAGCCGGAAGCGCAAAGAAGAAGCCCCAGATTTAATCCGGGGCTTTTGACGCATTCACAGTCGGGTATTTCCAGGGTTAGGAGCCGTTGCGCACGTTGAATTCGGCGCCGGACTGGTACGACTGCTGGGTTCCGCTCTTCAACGAGCCGTTTGGATATTGAGCGGCGAATGCCGGCGTTGCGAGCGAGGCAATGACGAGCGCCGACAAAACCAATTTCTTTTTCAGAGAGGTCATTTACGAATCTCCGTTTGGCAGTCGCCCTTGACCCGCAAGCTAGTACATATTCTGCGTTGCACAATGTCGGATCGAGACCGCCAAACATCAAGATATTTTGATGAAGATCAAAGTCTTAACGGCAAATCTACGGCATGAGTTTGGGCGATATGCTGCATTGCAAAATATGCATTCCGAAACGCGTTTTGTATTAGCGCATTATGCGCGGCGCCGGCACGCCACTCGATTTGCAATGCGTCCGTGCGCAATCACGGAAACGCGATATATCTAGTGAACCAGCGATCATGGTCCCGTGAAAATTGCATGCAGGCATTTACGACAATGGACGAATTGAGCCGCGCGAATTGACCGGAGAAGGCGATGCCGAAAGACAAGAGCGGACGAGACAGATCGCAAACGCGTTTGCGGTCGCAATTATGGTTCGACAATCCCGACAATCCGGGAATGACCGCGCTCTATCTCGAACGCTATCTCAATTATGGGCTCACCCGCGCCGAATTGACCTCCGGCCGCCCGATCGTCGGCATCGCCCAAACCGGCTCCGATCTCAGCCCATGCAATCGCCATCATCTGGAGTTGGCGCAACGGGTGCGCGCAGGCATTCGCGATGCTGGCGGCATCGCGATCGAATTCCCAGTTCATCCAATTCAAGAAACCGGCAAGCGTCCAACCGCCGCGCTCGACCGCAATCTCGCTTATCTCGGCTTGGTCGAAGTGCTGTACGGCTATCCGCTCGACGGCGCCGTGCTGATGACCGGCTGCGATAAAACCACGCCGGCCTGCCTGATGGCCGCAGCCACGGTCAACACGCCGGCGATCGTGCTCTCAGGCGGCCCGATGCTAAACCACGTGCAGGACGGCAAGCTCATGGGCTCCGGCACCTTGATCTGGCAAGCGCGCCAGGATCAGGCGGCCGGCAAGATCGGCTACAAGGAATTCATCGACATCGTCGCGGCCTCGGCGCCGTCTGCCGGACACTGCAATACAATGGGCACCGCCTCGACGATGAACGCGATGGCGGAAGCGCTTGGCATGTCGCTGCCGGGTTGCGCCGCTATTCCCGCGCCATATCGCGAGCGCGGCCAGATTGCTTACGAAACCGGTCTGCGCGCGGTCGCGATCGTGCGCGAGGATCTCAAGCCGTCGGATATTCTCACCCGCGCGGCGTTCGAGAACGCGATTGTCGCCTGTTCGGCGATCGGCGGCTCGACCAACGCGCCGATCCACATCAACGCGATCGCGCGACATATCGGCGTCGACCTTGCGATCGATGACTGGGAAAAGATCGGCTATGACGTGCCGCTGCTCGTCAATATCCAGCCGGCCGGCGAATATCTCGGCGAGGATTATTATCGCGCCGGTGGCCTGCCGGCGGTGATGCACGAACTCCATGCGGCGGGCCGGCTGCATGGCGATGCGCTCACTATCAACGGCAAGACGGTCACCGAGAATGTCGTGAGCGCGAAGGTCTGCAATGCTGACGTCATTCGGCCTTACGACCGGCCGCTGAAAGCGACGGCCGGATTCAAGGTGCTGCGCGGCAACCTGTTCGATTCCGCCATCATGAAGACAAGCGTGATCTCCGACGAATTCCGCGAACGCTATCTCTCGAATCCAAAAGATCCGAATGCGTTCGAGGGCCGCGCCGTCGTGTTCGACGGGCCGGAGGATTATCACCGGCGCATCGACGATGCGGCGCTCGGCATCGACGAGCATACAGTTCTCTTTATGCGCGGCGCGGGCCCAATCGGCTATCCCGGCTCGGCCGAGGTGGTGAACATGCAACCGCCGGCCGCGCTGATCAAAAAAGGTGTCACTTCGCTCGCCTGCATCGGCGACGGCCGGCAGTCCGGAACGTCCGGTTCGCCATCGATCCTCAACGCCTCGCCCGAAGCGGCGGCGGCCGGCGGTCTTGCGCTCCTTAAGACCGGCGATCGAGTACGCATCGACCTCAACAAAGGCAGCGCCGATATCCTCATATCAGCGGATGAATTGGCGGTGCGCCGCACGGCCTTGGAGAAGAATGGCGGCTACCATTATCCGCCAAGCCAGACGCCATGGCAGGAAATCCAGCGCGGCATGGTCGATCAGCTCGGTAGTGGCATGGTCTTGCAGCCAGCCGTGAAATATCAGCGGGTCGCGCAAAAATCGGTGCCGCGAGATAATCACTGAGCGCGCAACAGGCTGCGTCGGCCACCGGTAGTCATTGCTGCCGGGGCCGTGGCAGATTGCCCGTCCGTCAACCGCAATGAGGCCACCATGGCTCGCCCATCCACCGCGGAGAAACGTAAGGTTTTCCGCAAGCTTCATGAAAGCGGCTGCTTCGTCATTCCCAACCCCTGGAACGTCGGCAGCGCGCGTTATCTGCAAGGCCTGGGTTTCAAGGCCCTGGCGACGACGAGCTCGGGCTATGCGCATTCGCAAGGCTATGCCGACGGCGCGTTGAGCGCAGACGCCGTGCTTGCGCATTTTCATGAGCTGGCGGCGGCCGCCGATGTGCCGCTGAATGCGGATTTCGAAGACGGGCTGGCCGACGATCTCGACGGCCTTACCGAAAATGTGACGCGCTGCGTCGCGACCGGGGTTGCCGGGCTCTCGATCGAAGACTCGCCGAACGATGGCAGCGTCCCGCTTTATCCGTTCGATGTCGCGGTCGCACGGGTGAAAACTGCGCGCGCGGCGATCGACCGCGCCGGCGGCGACGTCGTGTTCACCGGGCGCGCCGAAGGCTTCATTCGCGGCGTGCCCGATCTCGACGACGTCATTCGTCGGCTGCGCGCCTATAAGGATGCCGGCGCGGATTGTCTCTATGCGCCTGGCATCAAGACGCGCGAGCAGATCGAGACCGTGGTAAAGGCGGTGGCGCCGAAACCGGTCAATTTTCTCAATAGCGGCGCTTTCGGCTTCACCGTCGACGATCTGGCGGCGATGGGCGTGCGCCGGATCAGCGTCGGCGGTTCGCTCGCCCGGGTCGCGATGCACGCCTTCATCAGCGTTGCGACCGAGATCGCGCGCGACGGCAAGTTCGATGGTTTTGCCGGCGTGATCAGCAATCCCGAGCTGAACAAATTTTTCAACGCGGATCGCAGTAGCGGCGACGCGGAATGAGCGAATCCACGCCCGCATCCGAACCGCATCCGGTCACCGGACAACCGGTTGGCTTACCGGTTGTCGACCCCAAGCCGGCGCCGCGGCCCGGCCCGGTGACGCTGAAGGGCCGCTATGGCCGGCTAGAAAAACTGCGTCCCGACCATTGGTCAGATCTGTGGAAGGTTTTCGCCGGGCATGATCATGTCTGGACCTACATTTCCACCGACGGCCCGTTTTTGAGTTCGTCGGAGTTTTCCGGCTTTATTGCCAAGCGCGCCGCGGCTGAGGATCCGTACGCCTATGCGATCATCGATGCGCAGGATTGCGCGATCGGTTATCTCACGCTGTTGCGCATTAACCCGCCGATGCGGGTGATCGAAGTCGGCCATGTGCTCTATTCGCCGACGCTGCAGCGCACCGCGCTCGGCACCGAAACTCAGTATCTGTTGGCGCGTTACGTGTTCGAGACGCTCGGCTATCGCCGCTATGAATGGAAATGCAACGCGCTCAACGCCGCGTCGCGGCGCGCGGCGCTCCGATACGGCTTCGTCTACGAGGGCACTTTCCGTCAGCACATGATCGCTAAGGGCCGCAATCGCGACGATGCCTGGTTTTCGATGCTCGATTGCGAGTGGCCGGCGCGCAAGCGCAATTTCGAACTCTGGCTGCAGCCCGACAATTTCGACGCTGACGGCGTGCAGAAACTCAGCCTCGCAGCATTGAACGCCGCAGGAGGGCATAATGAGCAACAGGCTGGAAGGTAAAGTCGCGCTGGTCACCGCAGCCGGGCAGGGCATCGGCCGCGCCATCGCCGAGGCCTTCGGCAAGGAAGGTGGCAAAGTCATCGCCACCGATGTCGCCGAAGACAAGGTCCGCGAGGTTAAGGCAGCGAAGCGGCTCAAGCTCGACGTGCGGGCGCAGGACAATGTCGACGCCGTCGCCAAGATGGTCGCGAGCGAATTCGGCGCGCTGGATATTCTGGTGAACTGCGCCGGCTATGTGCATAACGGCAGCATTCTCGATTGCGGCGATAGAGACTGGGATTTTTCGTTCGACCTCAACGTCAAATCCATGCACCGCACCATCAAGGCCTTTCTTCCGGGAATGCTGCAGAAAAAATCTGGCTCGATCGTTAACATTTCCTCGGCGGTGTCATCGATCCGCGGCGTTCCGAACCGTTACGTCTACGGCGCGACCAAAGCGGCAGTCATCGGCCTGACTAAGGCGGTCGCCGCCGATTTCATCAAGCAAGGCGTCCGCTGCAACGCGATTTGTCCCGGCACGATCGAGTCGCCGTCGCTGGAAGAGCGCATCGCCACACTATCGAAGGAAACCGGACGCTCGCTTGATGAGGTGCGGCAGTCCTTTGTCGATCGTCAGCCAATGGGGCGGCTCGGCACCGCGCAGGAGGTGGCCGCACTCGCCCTCTTCCTCGCCAGCGACGAGGCAAGTTACATTACCGGCCAGCCGCATCTCGTCGACGGCGGCATGGCACTGTAAGAAATTCTTTCGTCATCCTGAGGTGCGCGCCCATAGCAGCCGCAGCTTGCGCATTCTTGGCCGCGATGGGGCGCGCCTCGAAGGATGAACGATCGAACCAGCGCTGCCCCGTCACCCTTCGAGGCGCGCTGCGCTCACTTCTCCAGGGTGACGGGGTTCCGGCTCAATGCACATTCTGATTATCGGCGCCGCCGGCATGATCGGGCGCAAGCTGACGGCGCGGCTCCTCAGTGACGGCGCGCTTAATGGCCGGTCGGTCGACAAACTTACGCTCGTTGACGTGAGCACGCCGGCGAAGCCGGAGAAGTTCCGCGGCCCGGTCGAGTCC
>JBASAH010000350.1:0-14727 GCA_049650505.1 Xanthobacteraceae bacterium | reverse complement strand
GCGCAGATCTGCGCCAGCGCGGTGCAAAGTCCCTGTCCCATTGGCGCAGCGCCGGTCGATACCGTGATCTGACCTGTCGGCGACACCCGGACATTGCCGAATTCGAACGGCCCGCGCCCGGTGCCCTTCATGCCGTGCGCCAAGCCGACGCCAATGTAGCGGCCTTCGGCGCGCGCGGCGGCTTGACGGTGCGGAAAGTCTTGCCACTGCACGGCGCGGAGAATTTCGGCCTGACAGCCAGGATAATCGCCACTGTCATATTGCACCTGCTCGCCGGAACGGGCCTTCAGCGGTTTCAGATACGGCATCTTTTCCGCCGGGATGAGGTTGCGGCGGCGCAATTCCGCGCGATCGAGCCCGAGCGTTCGCGCCAATCCATCCATCAGGCGCTCCATCGCGAAGGCGGCTTGCGGGTAGCCGGCGCCGCGCACCGACGAAACCGGCGCTTTGTTGGTGTGTACAGCGGCCACTTCAATCGCCAGCGCCGGCACAATATACGGGCCGGTGAGCGTGGTCGCAGAATTGTACGGAATGTTCACGTCTTGCAGCGCATAGGCGCCGATATCGTGAATGAGCCGGCCGCGCACGCCGCGCACGCGCCCGTCGCCGTCGGCGGCAAGCTCGATCGACCAGTACTGGTCGCGTTCCTGCGCGGCATTGGTAAAATGCTCGCGGCGATCCTCGATCCATTTGATCGAGCGGCGCAGCAGCGTCGCGGCGGCGACCACCGCGACGTCCTCGGGATAAACACACAGCTTCGGCCCAAAACCGCCGCCGACATCGGGAACGGCCACGCGAAGCCGGCTCTCATCGAGCGCGACATAGTCGGCAAAAGCGGTGCGCAGATCATGCGGCTTCTGCGTCGAAGCCCAAACGACCGTCTCGCGATCATAGATTTCGGCAAGAATGCCGCGGCCTTCCATGGAATGCCCAGCGCCGCGGTGAACCCACAGCTCATTGCGTACGACATGCGCAGCCCGCGCGAAGGCCACTTCGATGTCGCCATAGCCGACGGTATAGGAGATGACCCGGTTCGAGACGAGTTCGCGGCGCACCGGTGGCGCACGCTCGGCGCGGCAATCGATTGCCGGCGCGACTGCCTCGTAATCGACTTCAACCAGCGCGGCTGCGTCTTCGGCAACATAGCGGTCGCCGGCCACCACAATGGCTACCGGTTCGCCAACAAAGGAGACTTCACCATCGGCGAGCGCGAACGGCCAGCTCCGGCCAAGATTGGTGCCGGAATTGGAAACCCGGATCATGCGCCGTTGCTTTAGTACGCCGGCGAGATCATCGAGCGTGAGCACCGCGACGACACCCGGCATTGCGCGTGCCGCGCTGACGTCGATGCCACGGATCAAGGCGTGCGGATGCGGACTGCGCACGAAAGCGGCGACCGCAACGCCCGCTGCGGGAATATCATCGACAAAACGCCCCTTGCCGGTCACCAGCGCATGATCTTCCAGGCGCAGAACGCGGGCTCCGATCGCACTCACTGGCCGGCGCTCGATATCGCTTTGGCCGCGCGCGCGAGGACATCTTTAGGCGTGGCGTAGACTTCGGCAAGCAAGGCGTCGATCGTCGCGGCGGTCACTGGATGGATTTCGAAGTTGAGCTTCTGCGCCTCGCCAAGGAAATCGGCGTCACGCATGGTGGCATCGAAAGCCGCGATCAATGCCGCCTTGCGATCTGCCGGGATATCGGGCGGCGCAGCAAAGGGCCGCGCCATGGCTTGGCTCGCCAACAGCAGTCTAATGATCTGCAGCTGTTCCGGGTTCTTTACCAGATCGGTCGCCAACGGCACCGCGGCAATCTCCGGTTCTTTCTTGAGCGCCGCTTGCACGATGATATTGGCCGAATGGCTAGTCAGCCATTCCGCGTGACGAGTCTTGATCGTGCTCCATGACAAGCCGCATAGGCCGTCGACTTCACCGCGCTCCATCGCCAACACGACATCATTGGTTCCCGGATAGCCGCTGACAAGCTGCACCTTGGCGCCAAAGACATTTTTATAGAGCAGCGCCCAGATATCGGGATCGGCATCGGCGCCCAAGCCGCCGAGCTTGGAGGGTTTTCGCAGAAAGTCGTCCCATGTCTTGATCGGAGAAGAATTCCAAGTCACGCAGGTCGTATCGTCGTCGGTGACGCTGCCGAGCCAAGTGAACTTTCGGCTGTCGAATTGCGCTTGGCCGAGCAGCGGGGCTACTCCCATGCTGCGTGAAAAAATGCCCAGCACCGCGCCGTCTTTCGGCGCCACGGAAAACATGTAATTGGCGGCGCGCAAGCTGCCGGCGCCGGTCATTTGCTGCGGCACGATCGAAGGCTCGCCAGGAATGTGCTTGCCGATATAGCGCGCCACTAGCCGCGCATAGGCATCATAGCCGCCGCCAACACTGTAGCCGATGATCAGCGAGATGCTGCGGTTCTTGTAAAAGTCGGCGACGCTGTCCGCCGCGGCCGGGGCCGTGAGCGCGGCAAGCGCCGCAAATATCAAGAGCGATTTTCGGCCAAAGCAACGCAGCTGCATCGATCGCGCGTCCGTCATCTCAATCAGACCCGACTGACTCCAACCAAATCCGGTGCGCCGATTTTGTCCCAAATCCAGCGCGCATAGGCGAGCAAACGATCATCCTCGTGGCGCTGCGCGACCAATTGAATGCCGACCGGCAAATCGTTCGGCCCGCGATGCGTCGGCAGCGTCATGCTCGGCGTGTGCAAAGCGGTCCACATCGCCTGCATGCTGGGATTGCCGGTCGAGGCGAGGCCTTTTGGCGCTTCGCCGGGAACGCAGGGAATCAGCAGCACATCGATGTCCTCGAAAACATTCGGCAATAGCGCGCGGCATTGCTCGACCCGCCGCCAAGCCTCGACATACTCCGCGCGCGAGGTGTTCAGCCCGGCCTCAATATAACGCCGCATCTGCGGCGACAGTGCCCCGCGATGATTATCCCATTCGAACGCCATGCAGGCGGCACGCTCGTAATGATTGATGGTGCCGCGCGCCAGTGCCGACAGGCCGGTGAAGGATTCAGGTAAATTCACTTCGCGAACCGTCGCGCCGGCTTTGCCGAGTGCTGCGGCGGCGTTTTGCAGCGCGGTCTTGGTTTCGCCTTGCGCGCTATCCCAAAGCTCCGTGCGGCAGAGCCCGATGCGTGGCGCAGCGCTCGGTACCCGCAGCAGCCGCGGCTCTTCCATGCGCAGCACCGCGGTGAGCAGCGCGAGATCCTCAATCGAGCGGGCGATCCAGCCGATCGTATCGATGCTTTCGGCCGCCGGCTTGAGACCTGCTTTGTTGAACGTGTTGTAAGTCGGCTTATAGCCGAAGACTCCGCAAAACGAGGACGGCCGCAGCACCGAACCGCCGGTCTGCGTGCCGAGCGCGGCCGGCACCATAAAATCGGCAACCGCCGCCGCCGATCCGCTCGATGAACCGCCCGGCGTGTGAGCGGGGTTATGCGGATTGGTGGTTGCTGCCGGGGCCATGCCGGCAAATTCGCAGGTTGCCGTCTTGCCGAGGATGACGGCGCCGGCCCGGCGCAACAGGGCGACGCAGGCAGCGTCCGCCGGCGGTCGATGGCCGCGATAAATCGGCGAACCCATTTCGGTCGGCATGTCGAACGTATCGATGACGTCCTTGACGCCGATCGGCACGCCGTGCAGCAGACCACGGCGCGGTTCACGGTCGAACGCCCGCGCTTGGGCGAGCGCCAGTTCAGGGTTGAAGTTCACCCAGGCTTTGACGACATCGTCGCGCGCGGCGATGCGCTCTAGGCAATCGCGAGCAACCGCTTCGCAGGTCGTTTCACCCGCCGCGATCTTTGACGCAATCTCAGTAGCGCTCAATTGGTTGAGGCCGCGCGCAACCTTTACGTCCATCTTTTGATCGCTCAGTGATCGCTTCAGTTTTTTCCGGCGCGGCCGGCAGCGGTTCCGGCGATCTTGCCGAATACCGTGCCGGACATGAGCCCGGAGCCGCCGGGATAATTGAAGTAGAACAGTCCGCCGACCAGTTCGCCGGCCGCATACAGACCGCGGATTGGCTGATAGTCGGTATTGAGGACTTCGCCGTCGGTGTTGATGCGCAGGCCGCCGAAGGTGAAGGTGATGCCGCAGGTCACGGCATAGGCTTCGAACGGTGGCGCATCGATAGTGTTCGCCCAATTACTCTTATTGATAGCGAGGCCTTGGGTGCATCGCCCATCCTTGACGTTTGGATTGAACGGCACGTCGGTTTTTACTGCCGCATTCCATTCCTTGATGGTTTTTAAAAATTCTGCCGCGTTGACGCCTTCGAGTTTGCGGGCGAACTCTTCGATCGTATTGGCGGTGACTTTGGTGATCTGCCGGATGCGATATTCGTCGCGCTGCAGGTGCTTCACCTTCTGATCGAAGATCTGCCAAGCGAATTGGCCTGGCTGTTCCAGCACCACGCGGCCATATTTGGCATAAGTGTAGTTGCGAAAATCCGCCCCTTCATCGACGAAGCGTTTGCCGTTCGCATTGATCATGATCGAGAACGGATAAGAGTGCTTCTGGAACTGATCGCCGACCGAAAGATCGCCAAATTCCGGCGCGTTCATTTCCCATTGCACGGCGTGACAACCCGACCAGTTGCCGCGCGGCGCGGCGCCGATGTCGAGCGCCATACGAATTCCGTCGCCAGCGTTGAAACGGCTGCCGCGTACCTTGGCTAGGTCCCAGCCGGGGCCGAGATAGCGTGTGCGCCATTCCGGATTGGCTTCGAAACCACCGCACGCCAGCACGACCGATCTGGCGCGTAGTTCGCGAACTTCACCGTTTTCACGCGCGCGAACGCCTTCAATGCGGTTGCCGTCAAACAACAAGTCCAGCCCCCGCGTCGCATAGCGAATTTCGATGCTGCGCTTTTTTGCCGCCTCGGTCAGCATTGCGATCAGCCCCGGGCCGCCGCCGACCGATTCGACCGTCAGGCCGCCCCAGAATTTGAACTTGCCCTCGATCTTGAACGCTTGCCGGCCGTAGATCGGAATGAGCCGCACGCCCTTGTTACGCATCCAGTTGAGCGAGTCGAAGCTCTTGGTGACCAAAAGCTCGACCAGATCAGGATCGGCCTGGTGCTGCGTGACGCGCGCCATGTCGTCGAAGAACTGATCGGCGGTGTAAGTGCCAAAATCGGTGGTCTCGATTTCGGCGGGCGTCAAATCCGGGACCAGAGTTTTGATATCGTCGACGCCGTTATAGACGACGCGAATCGAACCGGCGGTGAAGCGGCTGTTGCCGCCGGACTCCTCTTCGGGCGCCGCCTCGAGCATCACCACCTTGGCGCCCTGCTCCTGCGCCGCCAGCGCCGCGCAAAAGGCGGCGTTGCCGGCGCCGACGACGATCACATCGGCAGTTGACGCCATAGCAGTCACTCCGCCGCTTGCGCGGCGCCACCATGCGCTTTCGACCAGGCGGCTGGGTCCTTCATGAATTTTTCGGCTTCGCGGAGTTTACCTTTATCGAAGGTGCCGCTCTTCTTGGCCGCGTCGAGCACGTCCCACCAGGTCGCGAGCGCGTGCAGTGTCACGCCAAGCTCGCGCAGGATCTGCTTTCCCTCGGGAAAAATATCGTAGAAGAAAAACACAAAGACATGCTCGACGGTGGCGCCGGCATCGCGCAGCGCCTTACAAAAATTCACTTTGCTACGGCCGTCGGTGGTCATGTCCTCTACCAAGAGCACGCGATCGCCGGGTTCGATGTGGCCCTCGATCTGCGCGTTGCGTCCGAAACCTTTCGGCTTCTTGCGCACATATTGCATCGGCAGCATCAGGCGGTCCGCCATCCATGCGGCGAACGGAATTCCCGCGGTCTCGCCGCCGGCCACAGCGTCGAACTGCTCGAAGCCGACGTCGCGCATCACAGTTGCCACGCCGAAATCGATTAAGGTCTGGCGCACCCGCGGAAAGGAAATCAGGCGCCGGCAATCGGTGTAGACCGGGCTCGCCCAACCGGACGTATAGATAAAAGGCTTGTCGGCCATGAAGCGGACCGCGTCCACTTCAAGCAGCATCTTGGCCGTCAGTTCGGCAATCACCGCCTTGTCGGGAAAGCCTGTCATTCGCCTCTCCTACTCCCCTCCTCCCATAGCGGGAAAGGAGAGTTCAGTTGACCACCTTCCAAGCAATGGTCTCGCCACCACGGTATATCAAGGCGCGCTCGTCCGGCCCGGAAACTTTTACCTCTTCCGGCGCCGTCCATGATGTCTTTTCCAAGATAATCGTCTCCTCGTTGGGCGGCATCCGGTAATGCTTGGGGCCATTGAGCGAGGCGAAGGTTTCAAGCTTATCGAGCGCGCCCTCCTCCTCGAACACCTGGGCGTAGGTTTCGATGGCGACCGGCGCATTGAACATGCCGGGAATGCCGCTGACCGAAACCTTCTTGGCGTAAGGATGCGGCGCGGAATCGGTGCCGAGGAAATAGCACGCCTTGCCGGAGGTCGCGGCCTGCCGCAGCGCGATGCGATCACGCTCGGTTTTGATCACCGGCATCACATACATGTACGGCTTTAATCCGTGACCGAGCCAATCGGTTCGAGTCAGCATCATGTGATAAGGCGTGATTGTACCGCCAAGTTGCGGGGCGGTGCTGGCGACGAAATCGACGCCCTCCTTGGAGGAGAGATGCTCCAGGATCATGCGCAACCCGGGAAATTGCGTGATCCATTTCGACAACAGCCGGTCGATGAACACCGCCTCGCGGTCGAAAATGTCGACATCGGGCGCGACATATTCGCCATGCATGAGGAACGGCATGCCGATCTTTTCCATGCGCTCCAACACGCGTGCAATCCTGGTGTAATCGGTGACGCCGAACGCCGAATTGGTCGTGGCATGCGCCGGATAGAGCTTCACGCCGGCGAATAATCCGTCGCGAAAACCGCGCTCGACGTCGTTGGGATCGGTATCGTCAGTCAGATAGCAGGTGATCAGCGGCTTGAACTTCGAGCCCGGCGGCAGGGCCGCCATGACGCGCTCGCGATAGGCCTTGCCGTCCGCCGTCGTGCGCACCGGCGGCACGAGATTGGGCATCAGAATCGCGCGGCCAAAATTCTTTGCCGTGAACGGCAGCACCGCTTTGAGCATTTCGCCGTCGCGAACGTGCAGATGCCAGTCGTCCGGCTTGCGGATCGTGATGCGCGAGGTCATGGCGAGAGTCCTGACAAAAGTCCTGGCAAAGGAGCTTACCCGATCGGCGCGGCAGCCGCGGCGAAGGTTTCCATCGGCGCTTCGTCGATCATCGCGCCGGCGAGATCGGCGACACGGGCAAAGCCGCGCTTGACGCACCATTGCTCCAAACCATCGATGATGGCGATCATGCCGGTGGGGTTGCGGAACGTCAGGTAGCCAATCATCACTGCCGTCGCGCCAGCCAGCATATATTCGACGACGTCCTCGACTTTAACGATGCCGCCGCAACCGATGATCGGAATCTTCACCGCCTTGGCGCATTGATAGACCATCCGCACGATGATCGGCTTTATTCCCGGACCCGAGAGGCCGCCGAATTTGTTGCCGATTGCCGGCCGGAACGTGTCGGTGTTGATCTTCAGTCCGAGAATGGTGTTCGAGACCACGAGCGCGTCGGCGCCGGCGCGCTCGGCGGCCTTGGCAACTGCAACGACGTCGCCGGCATTCGGCGATAATTTCACCCACATCGGCTTGTCGGTCGTGGCGCGGATGAGCTTCACGACATTATAAGTGTGCTCCTCGTGGAGGGCGAAATTGCCGCCCCTGGGATCGCGCGTCGGGCAGGAAATATTGACTTCAAGTACGTCAATCGGCGACTTCGCTACGTCGCGCGCCATCGCTTCGAAATCCTCAATCGTGGTCGCCGAGATCGAGCCGACCAAGGGCGGCGTGAAGCGCTTATAATCGGGCACCTGGTGCTGCAGGAAATAGTTGATCCCTTTGGTCGGCAGGCCGATCGAATTGATCATGCCGCCTTCGACTTCGGCGGCGCGCGGCGGCGGATTACCGGCGCGGAATTCGCGCGACACGGTCTTGGCGACCAGCGCGCCGAGTCGGTTCAAATCCATCACCTGGGCAAGGTCGGTCGAGAAACAGCCGGACGCTGGCATGATCGGATTCTTCAGCGTCACCGCGCCGATCTTGACGCTCATATCTACCATCCGACCGCCTCCTGCATGTCGAAGACCGGGCCGTCGATACAGACCCGGCGCAATTCCTTTTTACCGTCCACTTCGAAGGTGCGCACACAGACGTAGCAAGGCCCAAGCCCGCAGGCCATCACCTGCTCCATCGCTACTTGGCCCGCAATATTGTGCGCCTTGCCGAGCCGCTTCATCAATTGAAAGAGCCGGTTCGAGCCGCAGGTAAAAAAAGCGTCGGCGCGCTTTTGCGCGATCAGGTCTTGCAGAATTCGTTCCACATTCTCAACAGCGCTGGTGCCGTCGGTATCGAGCACGCTCACCACATCGCCGGCTTCACGGAAAAAGCCGTCGGCCATCACGAAATCCGGATTGCGTGCAGAGAGGATCGCGGTGACGGCGACATGCGCTTCGCGCGCGGCCTGCGAAATCGGCCCCAGTGTCGCGATGCCAACACCGCGGCCGAGTACGACGATATGGCGCCAGGCCGGATCGAGCTTAAAGCCCACGCCGAGCGGCCCGACCATGTTGAGGTCGTCGCCCTTTTCCAAGGTCGCCAAGCCGCGCGTGCCGCGGCCCACGCATTTGTAGAGAAATTCGATTTGGCCGCGCTCGCGGCCGATGCGGTAGACGCTCTGCGGGCGGCGGAAGAACAACTCGCCGACGTCGGGCGACGGGCACAACAGATTGAAGAACTGGCCCGGCGTGACGGTCAGCGCCTTGGCCGACGCCTCGACCACGAGATGCTTGTATTCGGAATTGACCCAATCATGCGACACGACGGGACAAAGCGATTCTTCGGCCGGCAATTCTTGGGCCGGAATATGCGCCGCCGTTACAGGGCGCGCGCTTTCGCCGACCACATGCGCGCCGACGACATACGGGGCGGATGCAAAGGGTTCAGCGCTCATCCAAAGTCCTTCAGTCGAAATTCATCAGCGGGGCACCGGACGAAACAGAAATGGACCGGTGTTGTTCCAAAATCAACATTTATTCCAAATTTTGTACAGCTAATATAATCTAACTAAATCAGACTGTTGGCCTAGGCGTGGCAGACGGGCGGCGCGGGGAAATGACGAAAATTACGCCGCCACGGCCGCTTCGGCGTCCGGCTGCCGATATTCCTTGAGCCGCGGCAGAACCTCGGTGGCGAACAGCGTCAGATTGTCGATCGTCTGCGCGTGGCTGAGCTCACCGCCGTGCCCCATCATCAAAAGGTTGCCCATGCCGCCGCAATGTTCGCAGAATTCGACGATCTGCGCGTAGACCTCGTCGGGCGCGCCGCAGAATAGAATCCCGGCATCGATCAATTCGTCGACGGTTGCGGCGTGCATGTTGACGGCGCGGCCGTCCTTGGTGAAGCTGCGCGGCGGCGACTCGCCGCGAAGGAGCCGCGCATTGTCCTCGGCCGGCATGTAGCCAGGCGGATTGCGGAACGGCAGATGGACGATGGAGCTGGTGCGCAGATAACCGGCGATCAGATGACCGCGCCGGCGCGCTTCTTCCTTGTCCTTGGCAACCGCGACCAGGCCTAGATAAGCGAAGCGGTCGGCGCCCGGCGCGCGCGCGAACTTCGCGAGAAAGCTCTTGCGATAGGCGTCGTAAATCTTGCGCGTGCCATAGCCGGTGCCGAGCGTCGCCATGACATAGCCGCGCTCGCCGAGCACCCGCGCCTGCGTGGTGCTGCCGGTGGTCGACCATACCGGCGGATGCGGCTCTTGCCACGGCCGCGGCCAGATGTTCACCTGCCGGTAGTGGAAATATTCGCCTTCCCAGTTGAAGGTGCCGTCATGCGTCGTCATCGCCTTGATGATGAAATCGTGCGCCTCCCAGAATCGCTCCATCAGTTCGACCGGATTGCGATTGGAAGCGGCGATCTCATAGGGGATGCCTTTGATGAAACCCATATCGAGCCGGCCGCGGGAGATGACATCGATAGTCGCCAACTCCTCGGCGACGCGTAGTGGATCGGGCCGGTGGCCGATCGGATAACCGAGCACCAGAAGCCGCGCTTTTTTGGTGGCGCGCGCCAGCACCGCCAAGCCAATCACCACCGCCGACGACATGCAGGTGGCGCTCTGATGATGCTCGTTGAGCATGATATCGAGGCCAATGTCGTCGCAGACCTGGTACTCGTCGTAATAGCGGTGAAACAGATCGGCCGCGATATGCGGATCGCATTTGCTATTCGGAAGAATGACGCGCAGCGATCCGGAATGATCGTTCCAGGTCGGGTAATAGGGCTGTTCGCTGAACTGGTAGATTCTCATGAGGCGTTTCCCCGGCAATCAGAATAGTTTCATTTTTCGGCCATGAAATGCAAAACGCGCTTAGCGAAAGCTTGCGGCCGCTCCTGATGCGGAAAATGCCCGGCGCGTTCGATGGTTTCAAAGCGGGCGCCCGGGATCATCGCGCAATAAGCGCGGCCATAGGCTTCGCCGACCATGCGATCGTGCGCACCCCATAAGAACAGCGTCGGAATGCGAATGCGATGCAGCCGGCTTTTCAGGCGCGGATTGTGGAAATACGGACTCCAGGCAAACCGCGCGATGGCTTCGCGGGCGCGCGCGGCGGCAAGCACCTCGGCAGGCGGCAAAGATTTGTAGTCGCGCCGGCCGGCGTTCGGATCGCAATAGGTGAGTTCCAGATATTCCTGCTCAGTCAGAGCAAAGATGTCGGCGATATCGCGGGTTTCGCGATCGCCGGTCTTGATGCCGACCGCATTCGCCAAAATCAGGCGCGCCAGCCGCGCCGTCGATTTCACCGCGATCTCGGCGGCGATCCAGGCGCCGAACCCCACGCCGACCAAGGTCACCTCGCGAAGCTCGCGCTGATCGAGGAGGTCGAGATAGAAATAGGACAGATCATCGACCGTACGCATGTCTTTCGGCAGTTCGGAACGGCCGAAACCAGGATGCGTCGGCGCGATGACATGCGCCGCGTGGGCCAGCGCGTCGATCGCCGCCGCAGCCGGCTCGATGCCATTCTCGGCGTGAAGAAAAATCACCGGCCGGCCCGCGCCGCGTTCGATCACATCGATGCGCGTTCCCTCGACGACAAGTGAACCAGACGCGGCGGCGGTCGCCTGCAGCATTTCCTCTCCAATGCTTTGCAATCACTTTTCAGTCACTTTGCAATCTTGGCGGGTTGTTCTACCACGGCAAATCCGGTTTGCCATTGCATGCGGTGTAGAGCAGGAGACCAAGAAATGACGGACGGCGTTACGGTCGAAAACGGCGTCGCCTATGCCAATCATGATGGCGTCGAGCTCGTCGGCGACCTTTATCTGCCGAAACCTGCCAAAGGATCGCCGGCGCTGGTCGCCGTGCATGGCGGCGGTTGGGTCGCCGGCGCGCGCAGCGCCTTTCAATATTGGGGTCCGCATCTCGCCGCGCGCGGCATCGCTGTATTTGCCATCTCCTATCGACTCGCGAGCAAATCCAAGACGTTCCCCGAAGCAGTGCAGGACGTGCTTGCCGGCGTACAATTTCTCCGCGGCAAGGCCAACGCCTTCGGCATCGACCCGGCGCGGATCGGATTGCTTGGCGCCTCGGCCGGCGCGCACCTCGCCGCGCTTGCCGCGCTCAGCGGCAGGAAATTCACCGGCGCCTATTCGCATGACCCGTTCGCCGCAACCGACACCGGCGTCAAGGCGCTGGTCGGCGTCTACGGCGTCTACGATCTCTACGCGATGTGGTGCTCGCTTCAGCTGCAAGACGGCCGCAACAGCGACAACAAGGTCGAGAAATTCATCGGGGCGCCGCCGATGGCGAACCGGCCGCTTTATTTCGATGCCTCGCCGATCAGCTATGCGACCTACGCCAACAACGCCATCGGCGTGCTGCTCGCCACCGGCACCGAGGACGATCTCGTCGACCGCAAGAGCCAGACCGAGCCGTTCCAACTTGCGCTCAAACAGGCCGGCTTTTTCGTGCGGCCCTGCATCGTGCCCGGCGCGCCGCATTATTGGATGAACGACCCGATCGAGGAGCCCGGCAGCCTTTCCGGTTTTTTGGCGCCGCGGCTCATGCGCTTTCTCGCCGAGCGATTGTGAAGGCAGTCTCGCCCACGGCCGTTTATTTCTTCTCCAACAATAGTGTGCCCTCCTTGCGCACCAGCGGCTGGATCGCGGCCGCGACTTTGGCCAAAAGCCAAGGCAGGAACACTTCCAGATTAACGTGATCGTCCGCGACGTCGATCGTGCCGCTTGCCACCTGCCCGAGCGCGCGGACGCGGAACTGCAGGCGGTCGCCGGTCCAAATCTCCTCCTCGACGGCAAAGATATGCCCGTAATTGCTCCGCACGCCGCCGAGACCGGATTTAAGGCGGCGAACCGCTTCGTCTTTGCCGAGCCGGTGCGGAATCGAAACCAGTAATGGCGCCGACATGACCTCTCCATTGACGCCCCTCCCGCCCTATATGGGCGGCGCCGCGCGCCAGGAAAAGGCGCTATGGAAAGCGTGGCGCCACAATTTTTCACGTGCCGTCCATCACCGGCAAAGTCAGCGCCGAAGGATGTTCCGCCGAGTGATGGATCGTGTCGCTACCGATCTTGTTCGGCAAATAATAATGGGTCCACAGCACGTCGGTGACGACCGAATCGCCATTGACGATTTCGAGCCGCACGCGATTGCCTTTTTTAAAGCGATGCGCCATCGGCTCGATGCTGATGTCGAAACGGTAGATCTTTCCCGGCTCGATCGGCTGCGGATCGGAGTGCGTATGATAAGGTTCCATCTCGGTCGTTTTGCTGGCATCGAGCGCGCGATGCGACGCGCGCAGCCAGCCTTTGGTGACCCAATACGCGGCCGGATTGAGATCCTTGCCGCGATCTTCCGCCGATTGCGGCATTTGCTCCGACAGCTTGACGAAAAAATCCATGTCGTCGCGCGTTGATGAAGCGAAGAGCGTAAGCTTGATCGGGCCGGCGATTTCGAGATCGGCCGCCAGCGGCGCCGTGGTGAAGGTGAGCACGCGCCGCGCCGGATCGGGCTGATTGTTGGGCCCGAAGCCGACCACGCCGATCATCCAGCCCGGATTTGGATAGCTGTATGTAGTCTGCGCTTCGCCCGACGCGCGCTCGCGCGCGAGCGTGCCGTCATTAAGCGAGGTCACGCTGCCGGATTTGGCGGCGTCGAGATGCCAGGTGACGTAGCGCACGCCCTCGGGCGGCCAGGCCTTCGCGTCGCGCACCGCGTCGGCGCCGCGCACGAAATATTCGACCGCCGGGCGCTTTGCATAATCGGTCTGCAATCCTTTGAGGTAATGGTCGTAGAACGGCAGCAGCAATTGTTCGTGCAATTCGCGGCTGTTGAATTCGCGATTGGCGACAAAGGCATTCACCGGCCCAATCATCTTGAGCTTCTTCGGACCGCTGGCGCGGCGAAAGCCGTCAATATTACCGCGCGTGTGCAGGTCGACCTTGCCCCACACCCCGATCGAATAGAGCGGCACCTCGATCTCATCCAGATGCTCCGCGGCGCCGCGCTCGCGCCAGAACTCGTCGTAGGTCGGATGCTGCTGCAGCAACAGATTCAAATCGCACGATTGCTCGCGTGGATATTCGCCATTGGCAGGGTGGCGATTGATGATGCGATTCTGATTCCACCAATAACTGCCAAAGAAATCGCCGAGAATGCCGCCCTGATAGACCGAGGCCCGATAGGGATCGTTCAAGCCGTCGAAGGCGGCGATGCAGGCAAGCGCCGGCGGTTTTTGAATCGCCATCCACCATTGCAGCATGCAGAAATATGATTGCCCGATGCCGCCGACTTTACCGTTCGACCAGGATTGGTGGCCGAGCCATTCGATGACGTCGTAGAGGTCTCGCTGTTCATTGCGGTCGAGGAAGCGGAATTCGCCGCCCGACTTGCCGCAGCCACGCACGTCCATCTGCGCATAGACGTAGCCGCGCTCGACATAAAGTCCGATCGGGCCGGTCTCGCGCCAGAGAAATTGCGGAGTCGCGGGCAGCGCATTGTTATCGTAGCGGTACGGCGAGGCGCCGAGCACGACCGGAAACGGCCCATCGCCGTCCGGCATATAAAGCGCGACGGCGATCTCGGCGCCGTCATGGACGCGGATTTTCACCTCGCGCGGTTTGAGCTTCGGCTCCGGTTTCGTTTCCGCCATTCGTTCCCTCCCGATACGCGGATAAGCATAGGCGGCGGCGGGCGTCTGTTCACCTCCCCCGTCCCGTACCTCTGACCCGTCACCACCGGGCTTAACCCGGTGGTCCATGCCGACGCGCCGCATTTGTATGCGGTCCGTTGAGACGCGGACCTGCCGCATGGATTGTCGGATCAAGTCCGGCAATGACGAAATAGAAGGTCGTTCTCGCGGCGCGGCTGAGCGCCCGAGCTATGGCAGTGAGCGAATAGGAAAGTGGCGAGTGGCGAATGGAAAATATCGATTCGCTATTCGCAATTCGCAATTCGCAAAAAGGCCGTTCCGCGAAACTGGCCGCGAAGAAGAAAAACAGGGGTGGCGCCTGCCTCTTCGTCTTCGCTAAACCAAGAAAGACATTCGGAGGCGAAACGCCGACAGACGCAATGCTGATTTGCCGTGCCAACGGGCGCGGCCGCGCCTCAAGCTTGAGG